>JAKSQH010000009.1 GCA_024404245.1 Clostridia bacterium | reverse complement strand
ATCGGCGTACCGCTTTCGGCAAGACCTACGCTGTCGGTCCGGGCAGGTATGAGGCCTACCGGAGTGCCATCCGTATTCATACCGTGCACGGGGATGACCGGCAGGAGATCGACGCGCGATCCCGGGACCTTGCTCACAAAATACACATATGATAAAATAGGGCGACTGACAAGAGTCAATGACCAGACGGATACAACAGCGGACGCGACCGGCACCACATGGGTTTATACGTATGACCTGGGCGGTAATATTCTTACAAAGAAAGCCTACGCGTATACCACGGAATCCGCGAGCGGACTGACACCCGCTGAAAGCCACACATACACCTACGGCAATAGCGGATGGAAAGACCAACTGACGAAGTTTGACGGAACAGGCACTACAGCCCATGAATGTCCCTATGTCGGTGATATGAGTCCTTATTCAATGTGGTATGATTCGAGCATTGTCATTACCATACATGACGGTACGGTAATGGATATGATTAACAATGAGCGCGGTCGCGCTGTTGGTCAAAGTGTACCGTTTATTATTCTGACGATCAAATTGCACGTGCGGTCATCAATGACATGATGACAAATCCGGAGGCATATTGTATTCTTGTGAATAATTACTGTACGGCTCCGATTCAATAACTTATAAGGATATGAATGTATGTGTAAGAAACCCTGGCTAACGGTTTTCTGTGGTACCTTAATCTGTTTGATACTTTTCGTTTTTTTGACAGCTGACACTAAACCTGAAGATACGTATGCACAGATAGAAAAAAGTCTTGATACAAAATTTGATGAATTGTCGAACCTGGTTTCCACATATCAAGGAGCATATTTTGATAAAAATAATGATGAGTTTATTTTGTTTGCCGATCTGTTTGATGCTGACTTGATATCCGTTGATTTACGCGGTCCGGACAATGCGGTTTTCTCATTTTGTACGTCTCAACTTGAGACTGGTATAGAGCTGATATTTCGTGCAGACGACTACCTTATGCTATTACCCGGCGTCTTTCTTGAAAAAGACATGAATGAGTTGCGGGTTGACGGCTTGGGTATAAATCAATCAGGCTATATTTTTTGTAAAAGAATCAAACAGTGCTGGTTCTATTATGAAATATTCATTCCTACATGACAGAGGTAGCCTTTGGTTTTGTCTGAGGACGCAGGGACAATATGGAAGACAAAGGGACGGTTCTGCTGTCTTGTCATTCTCGTATGTTTTTGATATGATGGTATTATCAGTAAAGCAAACGAGGTGGACAACCATATGCCGAGAGCAGCCAGAGCGAAGTCCGAAGTGATGGTCTCCGGACCTGCGTGACAGGATTGTTATTGCGGCACTGGAATCAGGTATTTCTATTCGTCAGGTATCCCGATTGACAGGCATCAGCAAAGCTGTTATCGAACGAATCAGGAAACAGTGAACAAGACGGCAGAACCGTCCCAGCGTCTTTGTGTTCTTGACGAAAATTTGCGCCGACGATATAATGGGCGCGTCTGACAGGAGGGATCGCGATGCTGTACGGCGCGCTTGAGGGCGGCGGGACCAAGATGGTGCTGGCCGCGATGGATGAAAACGGATCTACAGCCGAACGGATATCCATACCGACGGAATCACCGGACAAGACCATGCCCGTGATGATTGATTTTTATCGGAAACACGGTGTCCGCGCGCTCGGTATCGGTAATTTCGGACCGCTGGATCTGAATGAGAAATCGGAGACCTACGGAAGCATTACGGCAACGCCGAAGCTTCTGTGGCGGGGATATCCTCTGCTGCAAGCCTTCCGGGACGCGCTGCGTGTTCCGGTGAAGATCGATACGGATGTGAACGCGGCCGCGCTGGCGGAAGCGCGGCTCGGCGCCGCGAAGGGCGCGGAAAGCTGTGTTTATGTGACGGTAGGTACCGGGATCGGCGGTGGCATAATAATCGGCGGCAAACCGGTTCACGGGCTGATGCATCCGGAAGTCGGGCACGCGCTTGTTTCACCTCTGGCGGGTGATCCCATGCCGGACGGAAGCTGCCCGTATCATAAGCATTGCCTTGAAGGTATGGCCTCCGGCCCGGCAATTGAGGCCAGATGGGGCGTGAGCGCGAAGGAGCTTCCGCGGGACCATCCCGCGTGGGTATATGAAACAGAGTATCTGGCACAGATGTGCGTGAGCCTGACAATGTTCTGCTCGCCTGAAAAGATTATTCTCGGCGGCGGTGTGATGCAACAGGCATTTTTGTTTGACAGTATCCGGAAACGGACGTCGGAACTGCTAAGCGACTATATCAGCCCGCTGAGCGGAAGTCTGGATGATTATATTGTACCTCCGGGACTCGGCATTCACAGCGGGATTACCGGCGCGTGGCTGCTCGCGCTGCAGGCCTGCGAGTGAATAAGCACAGGAGCAGCATATAGAAAGCTTTTCACGGAAACCCAGACTGTGCAATAAGGTTTTCAGCCTGCGGGCCGACCCGGGGGCTTTGCGATCGCCCCCGGGACCCCTTCGCATGCGCCTACTCTTGAAAATTGGCATTCACAGCGGGATTACCGGCGCGTGGCTGCTCGCGCTGCAGGCCTGCGAGTGAATAAGCACAGGAGCAGCATATAGAAAGCTTTTCACGGAAACCCAGACTGTGCAATAAGGTTTTCAGCCTGCGGGCCGACCCGGGGGCTTTGCGATCGCCCCCGGGACCCCTTCGCATGCGCCTACTCTTGAAAATTGGCATTCACAGCGGGATTACCGGCGCGTGGCTGCTCGCACTGCAGGCCTGCGAGTGATAAGCGCCGGAAAGATATTTTAGTGAAGACAGCATACCGCGGTAAAATGCCGCGGTTTTTTCATGCCGTTTTCCGCCGGATGTCATTTCAAACGGCAAAACCGACAAGTGAACGGACATATGTTGAAAAGGAAGGGGAATTATGTATGATATAACCATGCCGCGGATGAAGCGGCTGATGAATGAAAGGAGAGGAACCTGAATGTTGTCTTTGCTTGTGGTCATCGCGCTGCTCGGATCCGCGCTGCGGATTGTCGGCAGGGTGCTGCGGCTGCTCGGCCGCGGCGGCTTCCTGTTCGCGCTGATCGCCGGTATTATCTGGGGCGTGAAGAACGAACGCAGAAGCAGAGCCTGACCTGAGAGATCGACACATTAACAAATGACGGCTGATGCCGCCCGACATGACAAACGGAGGAAATAATCCATGAAAAAGACCCGCGTTATCCTGATTGCCGCTGTTGCTGCTGTAATCATTCTGTGCCTGACCTGCACCGCCACCGTACCGACCGGATATACAGGTATCCTGACAACGTTCGGCCGTGTTGAAAACGGAACGTTGGAAGCCGGTTTCCATGTAAAGAGTCCCGTGCAGCAGATTGTGCTGATGGACAACCGTGAACAGAAAACCGCCTTTGTGACGGAAAGCTTCTCAAGTGATATTCAGCAGGTTGACGTGACCGGTTCCGTGAACTACGCCATTAACAAATCCACGGCGATGACCCTGTTCAAGGAAGTCGGTACCGACTACTACAGCAAGCTGGTGCAGCCCCGTATGCTGGAGATTATCAAAGGCGCTTTCAGCCAGTATACCGCTGAAAACCTGGTTGCCAACCGGCAGACGCTGAGCACGAAGATCCGTGAGAACCTGGCCGCTGAGCTGGAAAAGTACGGCATCAATGTGATCAGCATCAACATTGAAAACATCGACTTCACTGACGCCTTTACGGACGCTGTTGAAGCGAAACAGGTCGCTGCCCAGAAAAAACTGCAGGCTCAGATTGAGGAGGAGCAGAAAACAATGGAAGCCCAGCAGCAGGCTGAGCGCAAACGCATCAGCGCCGAAGCTGAGGCTGCCGTACAGAAGATCAACGCCGATGCGGAAGCTTATGCCGTGCGTGTAAAGAGTGAAGCTGAGGCTGCCGCGAACGAACTGATTGCCGCTTCCGTAACGGATGAGCTGATCCGCTTCAATGAAGTGAAGAACTGGAATGGCCAGCTGCCCACCTTTGTGGCGGGTGAAGGCTCGAGCATGATGCCTATCCTGAACATGGGTGAAACGAAGGAAGATAAATAATTGGTTTCGGCTTGCGATCGCCCCCGGGGCCCCTTCGCCGGATGAACTTTCCGGAAAAAACCCAAGACCCAAGAAACTCCCCCTTCCCGATACGGGAAGGGGGAGTGCTTTATCAGAATCTGTGGCTGCCGCCGGAAAAACCGCCGCCGCTGTGTCCGCCGCCGGAGAACCCGCCGCCGTGTCCGCCTCCGGAGGATGAGGAGCTAAGGTTCAACGTGCGTACAAGTTTTGAGGTTACGCCGGTGCTGACTCCTGTGGCGATGACCGTCGCGAGGAGGGTGTTCAGATCCTTTTTGCGTTTTCCCGCGCGGGTGGCGATGAGCACGATATACATGATCATCACACCGCCGAGCACGGCAATGAGCGCGTTGCTGATATACTTCATGGGCCGTGCGATACCCGCGCCCCGGGCCAGTGATTCGACCTGGCTGAAGGCATTCACGGCGCACGTCGCATAATCGCCGTAAGAGGCATAACGGTAAACATTATCCATGATCGTATCGGAATCGCCGGAGGAAATCATCTGTTTCAGCTCACCGGTGTTTTGCAGGGTCAGCTGGCGGTTTGCCATATCAATCATGAAAATGGAACAGGATACACGGTCTCCGAAGGTCTCCATCACGTAGGTCTGTGCCTTCTTTTCAACTTTGGTGTAATTGTTATCGTTCACAGTGACAAAAAGGATGTTGCCGTATACGGAAGCGGCTTCCATTGCCGCGCGTACCCGTGTCTCCTCTGTGCTGCTGATCAGACCGGCGGCATCGTCGAAAACGATGCTGTATTTTGTTGCGGAATCCGTTTCCTCAGCAAAGCAGGGAATCAACGAAAGCGACAGCAGTATGAACGACAGAACCAGACAGAACAGCTTACGCACGGTCATTACCTCCCTGATGCGTGTCAAACACAGGCATGGGTGAAGAACACTGATGATTGTAGGCGGATATCATGTCCATTTCGCACCAGACGCCGGCCAGCAGCATCAGCGCGCCTGAAACATAATAAAGGATATCCTGCGGCGGATTGACGATAATCAGGCCGCATCCGGCCGCGCTGAGCAGGAAAGCCGCCAGCGTGCCGGGCATAAAGCGCTTGTTCGCGATAATACCGAAGATCAGCGTAAGCAACGAGGCAGTAACCGGCAGAAACCAGCCGGCTGAGGCACCGGTAAAGCCGAGACGGTCCAGACCCGTTTCGATTAACGTTACCACGATCGCGAAAGCCGGGAAGCCGAAGAAAATCAACAGCATAATCAGAAGCACACGTTTGACTTTGCTCCTGTCTTTCTTTTCGTTCTTTTCCTCTTTGACTGTATCCGCGCTTTCGGGATCCGATCCGGCGGCTCCGTGATCACGGTCCATGTTCCGTAAACGGATTGTTTCCGCTTTCAGTCGTTCGCTTTCTCCCTCGCGTGTTACCATCTTTTTTGTCTGCGCGCGGACGAGGATGGAGATGACCGCGAGAACGAATGTGCCGGCCACTACGGTTACACGCGGCTTGAGTGTGACATTCATCAGGAAGTTCAGCACAACAAACAGCACGACCGCGGCGATTGCCGCGTAGCGCAGGAAACGCAGCCTGTCCACGGGAAGGTCGGAGGTGACGCGCCCCGTGACGCCGTTTACCATGGCGTAGCAGACGCGCCCGCGGTAACGGACGCTCATGAACCATACCGGCAGGAGAACGGATTCCTCATCAGTGATCTTTGTGCAGGCTTCGGCCTGACGCTGGAGCTTTTTGCGGTCGGACGGTGTCAGCCCCCGGCTTTTTACAGCCTCGTTAATGAAGGTATCCGTCGCCTTGTTCGCCGCTTCGCCGATCACTTCATTCCTGTAGACATCCGGATGCACATCCGGCGTGTCAGCATAGAAACCGGCCAGATAACCGGGAAGGAATGCCTTTGTTTTCAAACGGCTGAACTCATTGATCCGCGCGCAGTGATCATCCGGCAGTGCCGTTGAAAGGTCCCGCAGCGCCCAGTCCACGGTGGAATCTATCTTTCCGGCCACATCGTAAATATAACACTTATTGCCCTTTGTGACCTGACCGGAGCCGGAAAGCTCTCCTTCCGTGTGCATTTTGTAGTTGCAGTAGGGGATATAGATACCGCGGAAACTTTCGGCTACGGCATCGGTCAGCATCTTTTTATCCACGCAGAACATGCTTGAAATATACGCGCGGTAGTTCTCAATGCATTGTTCTTTTGTGATTTTGAAAGGTATGATCCTGTCCGGCCTGTTCTGCTTTGTCAGCTTTTCCTCAAGCATAACGGAAGCGCCGCAGAAGCTGCAGAATGAAGCCGCGGTGCTTTCTGTTGAGAAGAGCGTGCCGCCGCAGTTGGGGCAGGTATAGCTGTAGCCCTGCATGCCGTTTTCCGCCATGGCCGGCTCCAGCTGCTCCGCTTCATCCACGCCCATTGAGGAATCACAGGCGGGGCAGAGCAGGCGCTGCGTTTTGATATCAAATACGACGGGGCTGCCGCATCCTTTACAATGATACATGCCATCCTCCTTAAAGATCAGCCGCGATGTCTGCTCATACGGTAGACAGGCTGCACAGATACGCGGTACGGGTTATACATGGTCTGAGGCGCCGGTACGGCGGCGGACAGGCTGCGGTTACGGGTCACATTCTCCACAAGCCCGATGCCGGCCATGTTTGTGACCATGTTGCTGCCGCCGTAGGAAAGAAACGGCAGCGGTATGCCCGTAATCGGCATCAGACCGATTGTCATGGCGATGTTTTCAAGCACATGGAACAGGAACATGCCGATTACGCCGCAGATGACAAGCCGGCCGAAACGGTCCTTTGTATTGAAAGCGAGCCAGACCATACGGAGCAGAATCAGAACATACATGATCAGCACGGCTACACAGCCCGCAAATCCCCATGTTTCACCGATTGTGGCGTAAATGAAGTCCGTCCAGTCCGCCGGAACGTAGTTCAGCTGGGCAAGAGAGCCGTCCACAAACATACCGTTTCCCCAGAGACCGCCGGAACCGATTGCTTTTTGGGATTGCAGAATCTGATACGCGTCGGTTGAGGAATACATTTCAGGGTCAATGAAGGAAGCGATGCGCGCGAGACGGTAGTCATCCGAACCGGACGCGATCATAATACCGTATACCGCCAGCAGCAGGAGTAGTGCCACCGCCGCCAAAATCAACAGGAACTTCATATCCACATTGGCAAAATACATCATGACCGCGGTCAGGAAAACGATGACCAGCAGCGAACCGGTTTCGCCCTCCAGCAGGATGACTCCGCCCGGAATGAGCACCAGCAGAATAATCTGCACTTTTTCGCGCCCGGTGGCCATCGGATGATCCGAACGGGAGAGGTGATTGGCCAGCACCAGAATCATGGCCAGCTTCGCGAATTCCGAAGGCTGAATCGTATATCCCCAGATAACGTCCAGCCAGGCTTTAACGCCCTGCGCGCGGTTGAACACCGTAACCACCGCAAGGAGGATGAATGTCGCGATGTAGATGAGGCCCGAACGCCTTCGCAGCGTATCATAAGGGAAAACAGCGATAACGCCGACAACCAGCGGCGCGATCAGCAGAAAGAGGCACTGGCGCATCGCGTAGGATGACTCGACCACGTGGCTGAGGAGCGATGCCTCCGGGTCGGAACCGGTGGAATATGTGGCAACGGTAACAGCAACGACACCGAAGGCCGCCAGCATGAATGCCAGCACAATCAGCGTAATATCGGTATGCGCTCTGTGCCTCCGGAGAATGATATTACTGTCGCTTTGCGTTCTGTGTTCCTGTGTTTGCTGTTCAGTCATTGACCGCGATGACCTCCTTCAGCTTCCTGTGCAGCAGTTTGCGCAGGAAGGAACGCTTCCCGGTGCCGAAGCCGGGCAGCGGTTCATTACCGCCTGTCAGCCGGCCGGCGATACGCGTGAACGCGTTACGGCTGTCACACATGATATCCGCGGGATTGAGATGATTCAGAGCGGCGCGGCGGACCATGGAATCCTCCGGAATTTCACCGGTCAGAGGCAGGTCAAGCGTCTGCGCGACGGTCTGCGCGGAATACATCTCACCCGCGCGGATCAGTTCGTCATCCAGACGGTTTACAATCAGGCGGGGCCGGAGCCCGAGCTTCTTCTCAATCAGCGCGGACGCGCGCTCCGCGTTCCGGATACAGACATCATCCGGGGTACACACAATCAGCGCGTCATCCACGATTTCCGAAAGCGTGTTGCGGAGCCCGCGTTCAATACCCGCGGGGCAGTCAATCAGTACGAAATCATTTGTTCTTTTCAGCTCGCGGATGAGACGGCGGAACGCGTCACGATCCATATCACCCACGCGCGCGAACTGCGCGGCGGGCAGCAGCGTCAGCCTGTCATGCTCGGGTACGGGAATCAGAACGCGTGTATAGTCACAGTGCTTCTCTGTAATATCAAGCAGATCGTATACGACATTGTTTTCGACACCGAGCAGCAGATCCTGATCACGCAGACCGATGTCCGCGTCCACAATGCAGACGCGCTGCCCGAGACGGGCCAGTGTGATGCCCAGACCGGATGTGACGAAGCTCTTGCCGGTTCCGCCCTTGCCGGACGCGACAATAAGGGAAGTGCCCATAAACACGGTGCCTCCTTTCGTTACGGTGCCAGACTGTTGCCGACGGGCAGATCATAATCCACATTCCGCAGATTCTTCTGCCCCATGTACCATTCAATAAAGTCACGGGGCGCCTTTGACGCCTCAGATCCGGAATACCCGTTGGGTATGAAGCAGGCAATCGCGATTTCCGGCTGTTCATACGGGCAGAAGCAGACGAACCACGCGTTGTTTTCAAGGTCAATACTCGTAACCTGCGCGGTTCCCGTTTTCGCGGCGATCTGCTGTGTGTAGGCGAAGTTCCTGAAGTATTTGGCCGCGGTACCGGATTCGTCAACCACGCCCTGCATCCCCTGCCGGATAAGGGGCAGATAGGGTTCTGAACCGTCGATATGATGAATCAGCGTCGGTTCACGCTGGGAAAGAATCTCACCGTCAGGTGATGTGATGGAATCGATCAGCGAGACATTGTAGAGGTATCCGTTGTTGGCGACGCAGCATACATAACGGGCGACCGCGATGGGCGTAAGCACGGTAACGGACTGACCGATGCCTGTAAGAATGGTCTGGCCGCCGCCCCACTTGATATCGTTCATATAGTTGTATGTATCGCCGATGACAGACTGCAGATAGACCATTTCCTTGGTCATATTCAGCTCTTCCATCAGGATGGTGCGCATATTGTCCAGCCATTCGCTCTCATCATAATTGACGGCCATATCCATCAGACGTTTGGCGCATACGCTGAGACGCTCGTCATCGTAGTCGATGTTGCGGGAGGCACCGCAGTTCCGCAGATGCTTCTTGATGGAGTTGAAAACAATGATCGGCAGTGATGTATCCTGATTGGCCTCGTTTACGGCCTTTGAAGGATCGTACAGCGTGTTCTGGCTGCCGACCACGCTGCGGACCTCGCCGGGCAGGTCAATGCCGGTTTTGCTTGTCAGCCCGTACAGCGAGGCGTAGCGGTAAAGCCGTTCCTCACCCAGACGGCTGGAAAGCTCATAGAAGAAGTAGTTGCAGCTGTTGGTCAGACCGTCCACGATGGTCTGGTTGGCATGCTTGTAGGTCAGGTTCTGATTGATCCAGCATTTGGGCGCGGTCGATTTATCGGAGTTGTACTTCATATAGTATCCGCCGTCGGAGATTCGTTCCGTGGGGGACAGTTCACCCTCAATGAGCGCGCCCGTGCCGGTGACCATCTTGAAGATCGAACCGGGGGTTCCGCGCGCGTGTATGCCGTAATTGAGCAGCAGATTGCGGCTGTCGGCCAGAATTGTAAGCGCGTCTCTGCCGCCGGCGACCAGCGCGTTCAGGTCATAGGTCGGATAGTTGGCAAGCGCCAGCACACGGCATTCCATGTCCAACACGATCAGACAGCCGTGTTCCGCCAGCGCCAGGGGATAGGTACCCCAGTTCCGGTTGTGAATATCGATTTTATTGTTTTCGAGCCAGCCGTCATCAGCCAGCAGTTTTTCCTGAGCGTTGCGTGTTGAATTGACATTCTCGGCGATACAGCGCTCCGCGACCTGCTGGTAGTTGGCCAGCAACGTCAGCTTGACATTGTTGCCGTCCGTCGGTTCCGTATAGGATACCTCACTGACGACCTTGGACATCTCGTCACGGATGACGACACGTGAACCTTTGCGCAGAGAGGAATTCTGCGTCAGCCAGTCCTCCATGGATGACTCAATGCCGTCACGGCCGATTGTGTCATTGTAGGAATACCCCTTCGCGGACAGTGTCTGCCACATGGCCTGGCTGGGAATGGCACCGGTGTAGCCGATGATCTGCGCTGCGAGCGTGTTGCGGGGATACACCCGCTTGGTGCCGATTTCAACGCTCATGCCGGAAAGCATCATGGACCGCGTCTCAATTTCGATAACCGTTTCATACCGTACATCCTTCGCGATGACAACAGGCTGTGACGAGTAAACGTTCATCTGCATCTCGGAATAAACCGCCATGATTTTCAGCATGAGATCCTCGGGAACGGAATCATCAATCTGAAAACGTTCCTTCAGCTTCGCGATACACTTATCGGCTGTATCATACTTTGCCATGCTGGTCAGGTAATTGTTGGAGCGCCATTGCTTTTCGCGGGTCGCGAGCACGGAATCCGAGACGCCGGAACCGAAATTGAAAACCCATTCACCGGTTTCCTCATCACGCTCAATAACGAAGGAGACGGTTATTTTTCCGCCGTTGCGTTCAATGATATCCACCGCTTCAATGATGGAAGCGGTATATTTGGTGTAATCGGCCTTCTTGTTTTCGGACGCGTCCTTATAGAATGTGACGTTGTAGATTTCCTCATCCGTAGCCAGAATCACAGAGTCACCGGAGACAATGTTTCCGCGTTTGCCGCGCAAGGCGATTGTTTTTGTTTTGGTGCTTTCGGCTTTTTCAGCGTAATAGTCATGATTGACAAGCTGAAGATCGACCAGACCGGAGATCAGCCATACGCACATGGCGAACAGCGCGACCACGAAAACAAGGTAGCGGATTTTTTCTCCGCGTTTCATCTGATTGTTCACGAACATCCTCCTTTCCGCCGAAGGTTACGGAATATGACTCAGCGCGCGCGCCGGCGCTTCTGAAGGAGGCGGCTCAGCATGAGCCGCAGATTCAGACGGTCCCAGCGCCTGAAGATCAGACGGCGCAACGGGAACATGATCACCGCCGTGAGCAGGGCCGTGGCGATAATATCCGTGATCGCCCGCGTGTAATGACCGGCTGTGAGCGCGTTGCCGCTGATGTATACATATATCAGGTTGATGGCGTTGTAGGCCAGCGTGTTCACCGCCGCGCAGAGAACGGTGCGCGTCAGCGGTGAGAGTTGCCCCCGGCTTTTCCGGAGAGAACGCTCATACTCCAGACGCTGGGGCGGCTTGTCGGCAAAGCCGAAGGAACTGAACAGCGTGGTGAGCGGATACAGCGCCAGAGAGAAAAACGTAACAGACGGGGTCATAATCTCCGTCAGAATGCCGAAACAGCACCCGGCCCAGAAAGCGCGCAACTTGCCGTAAGCAACGGTAATGACGCCGATCAGCGCGTAGAGCAGGTTCGGTGTAACGCCACCGATTTTCAGATACGGCATGACGCATACATGAAACAGATACCCGAACCCGATCATCAGCACAAACATGACATACTTGCGGACGGACGGATGCTCCGCATGAAACCGTTTCTTCAATACCGTCAGTCCTCCTCAAATGTCATCGCCTGAGGGTCGGGTGTCAGATACGGCGTCGCGGTGGGCGTAGGTGTCGCGGTCGGCTCCGGCGTTTCGGTATTTCTGGAGGAAACGGACTGATACTCGTACACAGGACCGGACGGTGTCAGATACGGTGTGGGTTCCGGCGTGGGTGTCGGGCTCGGCGTGGGCGTCGGACTCGGCGTAGGTGTGGGCGTGGGTGTGGCATTCGGGTCCGGAGTGGCCTGCGACTCGAACAGGGACGACGCGATTTCCGGAACAACCGGCGACGGGCGGGCGGTTTCAAGCGGGACAAAATCCGAGGAAGCACCGTTGCTGCGCCCTTCGATTGCTTCCGCGGCCGGCTTGTACCGCAGCACAATGACATATTCAAGGTGCGCGAAATCGACCAGCGGTTCGATTACGATATACTGCTTATTGGCTTCCATGCCGCGTGTGCTTTCACGGATGGTGCCGATCGGGATTCCTTTAGGGAAACTCATACCGACGCCGGAAGTGATTACGGTATCACCCGGGCGCGGAAGGTTCTCATCCGGCAGGTAGTACATACGGCACATCGCTTTTCCGTCCACACCGAGGGTGCCGCGCACCGTGCCCTGGTCCCTGGAGGACTGAATCAGCGCGGCAATGGACGCGTCCGAGTCAATAATGGAACGGACAGTGCTGCGCGTGGGCTGCACGCTTTCCGTATAGCCTACGAGGGCACCGTCAAATGTGACGGCCATATAGTCCTCTATTCCGTCATTGCTGCCCTTACCGATGGTAAACGTGGAAAAATAGTTGGAATCACTCCGGCCGATGACCGTGCAGACAATCGGGGACAGGTTCGCGTTCGCTTTGACCTCATCGGCCATATCCTCATAGCGGGACAGCGTTTCCTGAAGTTCGTCCGCCAGCATGGCCTGATAGGTCAGACGCTCGTTTTCGGCCACCAGCTCATTGTAGGCGGTTTCGATATTCGCGCGCAGCTTCAGCGTGCGGAAGTAATCGGCAAAGGTTTCGGTTATACCCGAAAAAACGGACTGGATCGGCGTGACAATCCGCCCGATCAGTGTCTCGGGAACCTGCAGGGTTTCGGTTTCCGGCATGATTCTCGCGAAAATGTAGGAACCGATGCACAGCACCAGAACCGCGGTAACGGCAATCAGAATGATCATATGGAGAACCGGATGCTCCCTGCGCGCTTTGCGGCGCTTCGCGGTATCCGTATCGGTTTCGCCGAAGGAGGAAAAAACAACCGAGGACGAAGACTCCGTTTCTTCCGTTTCCTCCGGTGTTTCACGCGGGGCTACCCTTGACCCGAATTTGTCAAGCGCCTCGTCCGGCGTGTCTGACCCGTTATCCGCGGAATCGCTGCCGGAATCGCTTTCGTCCGGATCGTCATATATAAAATCATCATAAACAGACTGTTCTTCTTCTTTTTTAGGTTCGTCATGCTTACGCAGCTTAGCCAGTTGAGGTCACCTCATTTCTGCCCGGACGGGGCTCAGTCTGTATATATCGCTTTCTGATCCTGCGGCATAAGTGTCTGGATGTTCTCCGTCAGATAGCCGATGCCCGTGATTGTGCAGTCGGCGGGGTTCTGCGCCAGAATAACGGGGATTCCGAGCGCTGAGGAAAAATAGTTATCCAGCGCGAAAAGACAGGAGCCGGCGCCGGTGAGATGCACTCCGTTGCGCATGATATCCGCGGCAAGCTCCGGCGGCGTGCGTTCCAGCACCCATTTCAGGCTGTTGAGGATCGCGCTGCAGGCTTCACGGATGGCTTCATACGCCTGTGTGGACGAAAAATCGACGATATCGGCGGATGTGTTCAGACGGCTTACTCCGCGGACGGGGATGACACGGGACTGCTCCAGCGGCATCGCGGAGGCAAGATCCTTTTTGATGGATTCAGCTGTCTGCCGGCCGATCATCAGGCTGCATTCCTGGCGGATATAATTCATGATCGCCTCGTCCATCCTGTCGCCGCCGACGGGAATGGACTGACCCACAACGGTACCGCCGAGGGAAATCAGGGCAACGTCCGTTGTGCCGGCACCGATATCCGCCACCATGCTGCCAACGGGATCATATACGGGAAGACCGCAGCCGAGCGCGGCCGCGAAAGGCTTCTCAACAAGGATCACATGCTTTCCGCCCGCGCGGATCAGCGCCTCGGTCAGCGCTTTGCGCTGGACATCCGTGATGTTACACGGGGTGGAAACGATGATGCGCGGTTTGATCAGCCTGCTGACGCCGATTGCCTTGCGGACAAAATAGCGGAGCATGATTTCGGCTGTGTCGAAATCGGAAAGTGTTCCGGCACGGATCGGAAACACGGGGACAAGTGTTTCCGGGGTGCGCCCCATGAGAAAACGGGCTTCGTCGCCCACGGCCAGAACATGCTGCCGGTCGGCGGCGTTCAGCACAACGAGAGAGGGCTCGTTTACCACGATGCCGCGGCCGCGTACATAAATGCTTGTATATGAAGTGCCGAGATCAATTCCGAGATCGGGCGCGATGATTGGCATATGGGCTGCCATCCTTTCTGAAAACGGCGTACGCCGGATGTGATTATTTCCTGAAAAAACCGGACTCCGCCAGCAGACGGCAGGTCAGGCAAAGCGGGAGACCGATGATGCCGGAAGGACTGCCGGATACGGATTCGATCCAGCGGGCGGCGTAACCCTGCATGGCATAGGCGCCGGCCTTGTCCATCGGTTCACCTGTACGGATATAGGCGCGTATCTCCTCATCCGTTACGGGACCGAAACGGACTTCGGATGTATCAACACCTTCATGAACGGTTCCGTCGGGTGAAATAACGCATACGCCCGTATGAACGTGATGCGCGCGGGAACGCAGTGAGGCAAGCATACGGAACGCGTCTTCGGCGTCGGCCGGCTTGCCGAGAGGTGTATCATCGAGCGCGACAAGCGTGTCCGCGGCCAGCACCGTTCGACCGGGATTAAGGTCATGGGCCGCGAACGCTTTTCTCCGGCTGAGCACGGCAACCGCTTCACGCGCGCCGAGACCGCATGTTTCATCCACATCGGCGGGCCTGACCTCAAAAGGTATGCCTGCCTGTGTGAGCAATTCACGCCTGCGGGGTGAGCCGGATGCGAGAATCAGGGGCAATTCTTCCATCGTAACCTCCAGGTCCAAAACAGGACCAACATACAGTTTATCACAATTTGATTATAATGGAAAGCATTTCACCGAGAATTCACGGAAGGACCGGCGTAAGGCACCCCGCGGCAGGCCGGAAAGACCGTGCGTGAGTATAACGCCCGCATTGACAAAACCGCTGTTTTTCACTAAACTATAAATTTGGTATCGTGTATTATTTTACGGAGGCACACAGTATGACGAAAGCATTGATTTCCGTGACAGGGCTGGATACAACCGGCATTATCGCGCGGGTGGCGACACGGCTGGCCGAAATGAATATCAACATTCTCGATATCACCCAGACGATTCTGGGCGGATATTTCACGATGATGATGGTTGTGGACCTGGACGGCGCGCATATGGAGTTTTCCGCGATAGACGAAGCGCTTCAGAGCGTGCGGGATGAGATGAAGATGGCGATTCACATCCAGCGCATGGACATTTTTGACGCGATGCACCGCATCTGATGACGGAGGGACGGGCATGATTGAAACTGGTGAGATCCTCCAGACCATGCGAATGATCCGGGAGGAAAACTTCGATATCAGAACCATCACACTCGGCATCAACCTGCTGGACTGCTCCGACCCGGACGCGGACAGATGCGCGCAGCGTGTATATGACAAGATCTGCCGGATCGCGAAGGACCTTGTGAAAACGGGTGAAAATATCGAACGCGAATTCGGGATTCCGATTGTGAACAAACGTATTTCGGTGACGCCTGTGAGCCTGATATGCCAGGCTGACCCGCGCCCGATCGCCCGGGCACTGGACCGCGCGGCGCAGGAGGTCGGCGTTAATTTCCTCGGCGGATATTCCGCGCTTATGCACAAAGGCGCCACGCTGGCGGATGAACGGCTGCTTGCCTCCATTCCCGAAGTGCTGAGTGAAACGAAGCTGCTATGCTCGAGCGTGAACGTGGCCTCAACCCGCGCGGGCATCAATATGAATGCCGTGCGTGAAATGGGCGGCATTATCAAGAAAACCGCCGAACTGACCGCTGACAGTGACGGACTGGGCTGCGCGAAGCTGGTTGTTTTTGCCAATGCCGTGGAGGATAATCCTTTCATGGCGGGCGCCTTCTGCGGCGTGGGCGAACCGGAGTGCGCCATCAATGTGGGCGTAAGCGGTCCCGGCGTTGTTAAGCGCGCGCTGGAGGAAGTGCGGGGCGAACCGTTCGATATCGTGGCAGAAACGATCAAACGTACCGCGTTCAAAATTACGCGCGTCGGTCAGCTGGTGGCCAGGGAAGCCTCAAAACGCATGAATATTCCTTTCGGCATTGTTGATCTGAGTCTCGCGCCGACGCCGGCGCGAGGCGACAGCGTGGCGCATATCCTGACCGAGATGGGTCTGGAAATGGCCGGCGCGCCCGGAACAACGGCAGCGCTGGCTCTGCTCAATGACGCTGTGAAAAAAGGCGGCGTGATGGCGTCCAACCATGTGGGCGGATTAAGCGGCGCGTTCATCCCTGTGAGTGAGGATATCGGCATGATCGAAGCGGCGGCCGCCGGCGCGCTGACGCTGGAGAAGCTGGAAGCGATGACCTGTGTATGCTCCGTGGGGCTTGATATGATCGCCGTTCCCGGAGATACTTCCGCTGCCGCGATTTCAGGCATTATTGCCGACGAGGCCGCGATCGGCATGGTGAACAACAAGACGACGGCGGTGCGCGTGATCCCCGCACCGGGTAAGAAAGCAGGAGACCGCGTTGAATTCGGCGGGCTGCTCGGCTTTGCCCCGGTAATGCCCGTGAACCCTTGCGCGAACGATGATTTCATCAGCCGCGGGGGCAGAATTCCCGCGCCGCTTCATTCACTGAGGAACTGACGCAAAGAAGGAAGATTGTATGAGCAATTTTGTGGATCAGGTACGGATCACAGCGAAGGCCGGAAACGGCGGCAACGGATCCATGTCCTTCCACCGTGAAAAATATGTGATCAACGGCGGACCGGACGGCGGTGACGGCGGCAGAGGCGGGGATGTGCTTGTGTTCGCGGATACGAACATGCATACGCTGCTTGACTTCCGCTTCCGCAGCAAATATACCGCCGAGAACGGCGGTGACGGCGCGCCGAACCGGCAGACCGGGAAAAACGGAGAGAATCTGCTGATCAAGGTGCCGGTCGGCACTGTGATCAGGGACGCGGATACGGACCGTGTTGTCATGGATATGGATACACCCGGGGAAACACGCGTACTGCTGAAGGGCGGACGCGGAGGCTGGGGAAATACGCATTTCGCCACGCCCACCCGGCAGGCGCCCAATTTCGCCAAGCCCGGAGTCAAAACGGAGATCCGCACATTCAGAATGGAACTGAAAACCATCGCGGATGTCGGTCTTGTGGGTTATCCGAATGTCGGCAAGAGTTCGATTCTGTCCGTTGTGACCAGCGCGAAGCCAAAGGTCGGCAACTATCATTTCACGACGCTGACTCCGAATCTGGGCATTGTGCGGCGCTACGGAAAAGATATTGTGCTGGCGGATATTCCCGGCCTGATCGAAGGGGCCGCCGAAGGCGCGGGCCTGGGGCATGACTTCCTGCGCCATGTGGAGCGCACACGCCTGCTGCTGCATGTGGTGGATATTTCCGGCAGCGAAGGCCGCGACCCCATCGATGACTTTGATCAGATCAATGACGAACTGGCAAACTACGGTGACCTGGCGGACAGACCGCAGATCATCGTATGCAACAAAACGGACCTGCCGGGTGCCGAGGAAAACCTGAAGCGGATGCAGGCGCTCGCGGACGGCATGGGATATCCCGTGTTCGCGGTCAGTGCCGCGACACATCAGGGATTTGACGCCCTGCTGGATGAAACGGCGAAGCAGCTTGAAACCCTTCCGCCCATCCTGCATTACGAGGCGGAACCCGAAGAGGTGCCCGATATCGCGGAGGACGCGTTCCGCATTGTATTTGACGGAGCCGTGTACGAAGTGCGCGGGCCTGAGATGGAACGGCTGATTGACAGCGTGAACTTCGACGATAACGAGAGCCTGAACTGGTTCCACCGTACGCTGCGGCGCAACGGCGTGATCGACGCCCTGAGGAAAGCGGGCGCCGGGGAAGGCAGCACGGTACGCATTGCCGATATGGAATTTGACTTTGTGGATTAATGAATAACGAGGTGTACGAAAATGACGGGTAAACAGCGCGCGGCGCTTCGCTCCATGGCGAATACACTGGACACGATTCTTTATGTGGGAAAGGACGGTGTGACGGATGGCACCGTCCGTGAGGCATATGACGCGCTGGAAGCGCGCGAACTGATCAAGTGCTGTGTGCAGCAGGGCGCGCCCGTGACCGCGAAGGAAGCGCTTGAGGAGCTTTGCGACAGGCTGGGTGCCGAACCGGTGCAGTGCATCGGCAGAAGGTTCGTGATGTACCGGCAGAGCCGTGAAAACCCCAAAATCGTTCTTGAATAAGCCGACGCGGAGGCATATGTAAGATGATACATATCCGGGATTTGACAGGAAAACGGATTCATCTGATCGGAATCGGCGGCAGCAGCATGTCCGGTCTGGCGGAAATGCTGATTGACAGAGGATATGCCGTAAGCGGTTCCGACCGGTCCGACGGCTACCTGCTGGACGGTGTACGCGCGAAAGGCGCGGCTGTGACGGTGGGGCATAAAGCGGAAAACGTACACGGCGCGGATCTGGTTGTATATTCCGCCGCGGTGAGCCGCGACAATCCCGAACGCGCGGAAGCCGAGCGTCTCGGTATTCCGAATATGGAACGCGCGTATCTGCTCGGGCAGCTGATGGAAGGATTCCCGCAGGCAGCCGGTGTGTGCGGAACCCACGGAAAGACCACGACAACCGCTATGCTGAGCCAGATGCTGACGGAAAACGGAATGGATCCGAGCATTCATATCGGAGGTGTCCTGGACGCGATCGGCGGCAGCGTACGTGTGGGACACGGGGACATTTTCATTACGGAGGCATGCGAGTTCAACCGCAGCTTCCTGCACATGCCGCCCACGCTTGCCGTGGTACTGAACATTGAAGAGGATCATCTGGATTGCTATAAGGATATCGACGAGATTGAAAGCGTATTCGGCGAATATCTGAGCCTGCTGCCGGAAGACGGAACCGCCGTGGGTAACGGTGATGATCCGCGCGTAAGACGGCAGATTGAAAAGCTGGACCGGAACCGTATCTTCTTCGGCATGAACGATACGAATGACTGGTATCCGGCGGACATCACCGAGGATGAACGCGGATACGCGGATTTTGAGCTGATGTGCCGCGGAAAACGGATTACGCATGTCAGAATGAATGTGCCCGGAATGTTCAATGTAATGAACGCGCTGGCGGCGCTTGCCGCGGCTGACGCGCTCGGCCTCGCGCCGGAGAAGGCCGCGGAAACGCTGGCTGTGTTCACCGGGGCGCACCGCAGATTTGAACTGACGGACACGGTGGACGGAACGGAGATTTTTACCGATTACGGACACAACCCCGCGGAAATGCGCAACGCGATTTCCGTGGCGAGAAAACGTTGCAAGGGTACACTGTGGGCGGTTATGCAGCCGCACACGTTCAGCCGGGTACGGACACTGTTCGATGAGTATCTGACCTGCACGGAACAGGCGGATTACACACTGGTTACGGATATCTGCGCGGCGCGCGAAAAGGATCCCGGAGATCTGAACAGCGGCATGCTGGTGAAAGGCATGAAGGAGCACGGCGTCAATGCCGTGTGGACTCCGTCGTTTGATGATACCGAGGCATATCTGAGAACACACTGGCAGCCCGGTGACCTGGTGCTGACAATGGGGTGCGGGGATATAAACCTGCTGAATGCCCAGATTCACAGGCACGAGCAGGAAAAAGGGAAGGTCTGAAACAGTATGCCGAACCGAAATACACGCACAATCGACCTGTCGGTTCTGCGAAGAAATTTTCTCGCGATACGCGCGGCCGTACCGGCGACCGCCAAAGTATGCGCGGTCGTGAAGGCTGACGCGTACGGACACGGCGCGGTGCAGACCGCGCGAACCCTGAGCGAGGCCGGCGCGGATATGCTTGCCGTTGCCGACGCGGGCGAGGGTGCCGAGCTGAGGCTGGCCGGAATCACAACGCCGATTCTGGTGCTCGGCGCGGTATGTGAGGATAATGTACGGACCGGTGTGACGCATGACCTGATTCAGACCGTGTGCTCACCGGAAATGGTCTATCTGTGCGCGCGCGCCGCGGCGGAGACCGGACGCAGGGCAAGGGTGCACCTGAAGATTGATACCGGTATGGGCCGGATCGGTGTACGCAGCGAGGCGGAACGGGATGAGGTGCTGCGCGCGCTGGCGGCCAATCCGTCCGTTGTGCTGGAAGGCGTCTTTACGCATTTCGCGGACGCGGACGGCGACGAGAACGGCATGGCGTATACAGACGGACAGTATGAACGCTTTCTGCAGCTGACGGCGCTGCTTAAGGGAAAAGTGATACGTCACTGCGCCAATTCGGCGGCGATTCACCGCAGACCCGAATTCGCGCTGGATATGGTGCGGGCGGGGATCTCCCTGTACGGTTATCCGCCCGTACAGACGGAGATACACCTTGAGCCGGCCATGACGTGGACGGCAACCGTCAGTTATGTGAAAACCGTGCAGCCGGGTGAAAGCGTGAGCTACGGCAGAACCTACGTAACCGGGCGGGAAACGCGGATCGCGACCGTGACCTGCGGCTACGGTGACGGATATCACCGCGCGGCGTCCGGCAACGCGGAAGTACTGATCCGCGGAAAGAAAGCGAGGGTGATCGGCCGGATCTGTATGGACCAGATGATGGCCGATGTAACGGATATTCCCGGCGTGCGCGCGGGTGATGAGGTTGTGCTGATCGGCAGAAGCGGAGACGCGTGCGTGACAGCGGAGGATATCGCGACAAACGCGGGTACGATCGGATATGAAATTCTGCTGGGGGCAACCAACCGCGTCAGCCGGGTGTGGAAACCCTGAAAACCTGAAAGGAAGAAATGAAATGGCAGCGGACACAAAGAAGACGAAGCAGACAATTGTGAGCAAACCGTTCATGACGGGCAACGCGATTGACAGAAGCATGATCGGGGATGCCCTCGCGTTTCTCGGCGTATGGGCGGTCTGCGTGTTTATGTGCGCGATCGCCTGTATGGTTGTTCTGCCCGGCAGCGACGGCCTGCGGATCGCGTTTGACTGTATCATTGAACTGATTGTTCTGATGTTGTTCTTCAACAACGGGGCAAACAAGGGAACGGAAGCCGTCGGCCGCGGAGAGATTATGTATCAGCGCAGTGAAAACGGCAGGCCTGTATCGGATGATGAAAAGGCATCCTGCTATCACCCGGCGAAAGGTTTTCTGACAGGAATCGCCGGTACCCTGCCGCTGCTGATTCTCACCGTGACTCTTGCCCTGCTCGCAAAACGCACCGTGACAACAGCCGGCACATTGCCTGCCTGGCTGAGCGGATACGAACGCCGCAGCGAGATCGGGGACGCGCTGACAGCGTATACGCAGCTCACGCCGGCGACCTTTACGGATATTCTGCGGATGATCGTGCGTATTCTGATTATGCCGGTTGTGTCCGCGATCGGAAGCGAAAACCGTGAAGGCCTGCTGCTGGCTGAAAGACTGTCTCCGCTGGTGGTGCTGCTGCCCGCGATCGCGTACGGAATCGGCTATACACGCGGTCCGGTGTTGCGTTCACGGGTTCATACGGCAATCGCGGACGGAAAGAAAAAACAGCGGAAACGTGAAAAGAGGGAACACCGGGAGCGCCGGCGGAGTATCACAAAGGGTACGGAGAAACTGAACTGAGCGGACCGGGAGGAACGTTATGCGGATTATCGCGGGAACAGCGCGCTCGCGGCGGATTGAAGCGCCGGACGGCAAAAACACCCGACCGACCCTTGACCGCGTGCGCGAAAACCTGTTTAATATGCTGCAGACACGCATACACGGCGCGCGTGTACTGGACCTTTTTGCCGGAAGCGGCGCGCTGTCACTGGAAGCCCTGAGCCGCGGCGCGTCGTACGCTGTGATGAATGACCGGGACGGGAACGCGAACCGCGTTGAACTGAAAAACGCCGAAACGCTCGGTTTTTCGGACAGAACGCGTGTTCTGAAGGGAGACTGGGAACAGACTGCCGCGCTGCTGCGCGGGGAAGGGGAACGGTTTGACCTGATCTTTCTTGATCCTCCGTATACGATGACGGATCTGCGCCCCGTAATGGAAGCGCTCCGGCCGCTGGCTGACGCAGAAACGCTTGTGATCGCGGAACACGAGGCGAAGGCTGTGCTGACCGTGCCGGACGGTATGGAACAGACAAACACCAGAAACTGGGGGTTCTGCGGCGTGTCCTTTTACCGCTTTTCAGAGGAGGAACACACATGAAAACCTGTGTCTTTCCGGGAAGCTTTGATCCGGTGACAAAAGGACATCTGGATCTGATCACCCGGGCCGCGAAACTTTTTGACCGGGTAACGGTGACCGTAATGGTCAACCGCGCGAAGAACGGACGCTTTTCGCCGGAAACGCGTGTTCAGCTGCTGGAAAAGGCATGCGCGGAACTGGACAATGTAGTGATTGACCGGTGGGACGGCCTGCTGGCCGATTATATGAGGGCACACGGCGAACGCTGTGTGATCCGGGGCGTGCGTACGGCGTCCGAATACGAATCGGAAAGCCTGTCCGCGGCGGCGAACGCCATGCTGAATCCCGATATTGAAACGCTGCTGATCTTCGCCTCGCCGGGCATGAGCAGCATTTCATCCTCAGCGGTACGTGAGATCGCGTCATTCGGAGGTGACATACGGCCGTTTGTGCCGGAAAACACAGCCGATGAGATAACCGCGCATCTGAAAAACTAATCTGCTTTTGTAAATCCAAAGGAGGAAGAAACATGGAATCCGACATCACCACCCCCGGAAAATGCATAAGCGCCATATCAGCCATGCAGAGCGAGATCGGCAACGCGCGGAAGACGCTGATGAACGCGGAAGGCTGTATTGTGAACCGCGTGTTCATGAAAGAACAGCTGGACTTCCTGGAAAAGAATCTGCCGGAAACGGTGCGGAAAGCAGCGCAGATTGTGGATGAGGAGGAAAACATCCGCCGTGATATTCTGGCAACGAAGGAAGAGGTTCTGACAGCCGCGAACAATCAGGCCAGGCAGACAAAGGCGGATGCCGACGCTTATGCCAGAAACGTGAAAGACCAGGCGGTCGCGGACGCGAACGCGCTTTCGGAGCGCGCGTCCAATGACGCGAACGCGTGTGTGGAAGCAGCCCGCGCCGAGGCAAAACGGATCATTGAAGAGGCGGAGAAAAAAGCGGCCGAGCTTGTGGAGGAAGAGAATATTGTGCGGCGCGCGCGTGTGGAAAGCGAGGAACTGCGTGAAAAAGCACAGCAGGATGCCGCAGCTCTGCGCAAGAACACGCTTGAATATATGGATTCCCTGCTGGCTGAAACGGACCGCAGCATAAGCGATCTGCTCAACAATATCCGGCTGGAGCGCAGCGAAGTACGGAACCGCATGTAACCCCGCTTATGGGACAGACGGATAATTACTGGTCAAAATGCACAAAAGCAGATGAAAAACCGGATGAATGCTTGTTGAGTTTGACCGTTTCATTTTTCACGTGTTCAGTTTATAATATGTTCATCAAACGGCATACATATGCCGAATAACCGGAGGTAAACGAAAATGGCAAGCGTATCCCTTCAGCACATCTATAAGGTTTACACGGGCGGCGTGACTGCTGTCAGCGACTTCACCCTGGATATCGAAGACAAAGAGTTTATCGTTCTGGTCGGTCCTTCCGGCTGCGGTAAGTCCACCACCCTGCGTATGGTGGCCGGCCTGGAAGAAATCTCCGACGGCGAACTGTACATCGGCGACAAACTGGTCAATGACGTAGCTCCCAAGGATCGCGACATCGCGATGGTGTTCCAGAACTACGCTCTGTATCCCCATATGACCGTGTATGATAACATGGCTTTCGGTCTGAAGCTGCGTAAGACCCCCAAGGAAGAGATCAAACGCCGCGTTGAAGAAGCCGCCAAGATCCTGGACATCGCTCATCTGCTCAACCGTAAGCCGAAGGCTCTGTCCGGCGGTCAGCGTCAGCGTGTTGCTCTGGGACGTGCTATCGTGCGTGAGCCCAAGGTCTTCCTGTTCGACGAGCCTCTGTCCAACCTGGACGCCAAGCTGCGCGTAGCCATGCGTACCGAAATCACCAAGCTGCATCAGCGCCTGCAGACCACCTTCATCTATGTTACCCATGACCAGACCGAAGCTATGACCATGGCTTCCCGTATCGTTGTCATGAAGGACGGCGTGATCCAGCAGGTGGATACCCCCCAGAACCTGTATGACTATCCGACCAATGAATTCGTTGCCGGATTCATCGGAAGCCCCCAGATGAACTTCTTCGACGTGACACTGGCCAAGGAAGGCCAGGATGTTGTTGCCGTATTCGGCGATAACAAGATCGTCATTCCCGCCTCCAAGGTCGCGAAGTTCATTGACGAGAGCTACATCGGCAAGGAAGTTGTGATGGGCATCCGTCCCGAAAACATCGATGACAGCGCTGAAGCTCTGGAAGCCAGCAACGGCACCAAGATCCGCGTTGACGTTGAAGTGACCGAGCTGATGGGTTCCGAAACCTATCTGTATCTGTCCACCACCGGTAAGGAAGGCAACATCATCGCCCGCGTTGATCCCCGCACGGCCAGCCGCGCCGGCGACAAGATCGAAGTCGCTTTCGATGCTTCCCGCCTGCACTTCTTCGACAAAGAAACCGAGAAGACCATTCTGATCAAGTAATTTCCGGAATCAGGCTTTTCACAGGACCGCGAACGCGGTCCTGTTTTTTTCGGAATGACGGGCCGCGGCAGACTTCAATGAAAGACGCGTACTTGCTCAGAAGGCGAAAATGGGTTATAATTCTCTGTAACGTGACGGTGGAAAAGGAGGAAGCGGTATGTCCGGAATGCTGAACGCGCAGATTGACCGCCTTGCGGAAATGCCCCGCGGAGCAGCGGGACCGGATCAGGACGGTTTTTATCATCACAGCGGTCAGCTGCTTCTTCCGACGCGCGGGGGAGTGCTCCGCAGTATGACGGATACGCCTGACAGAAAAGACATCATGAAACTGCTGCGTCAGCTGCAGAACGCCGGTTCCGTACAGCAGGTGAATGACAAGGATGACGCGTGGCGGCGGATTCTTTCCGGAATCGCGCAGGGAAGCGAAGCAACGGCACTGGCGGAACGCTTTTCTCTTGAGGACGGGCACGAACGTCTGGCTATGGTTTTCCGGCCGTGCGGGTCGGCAGGATTATTGCCGGCGGATCAGCTGCGCGCGGTCGCGCCGCTTGATGATGATGAATACATTGTCACACTTGATCCCGAAACAACTGTGCTGCTGAAAAAATGTGAAGCGGGAGAAACGTCGGACGATGATATGGAATTCGCGCTGGCATTGCGGGAAACGCTGGAAAGTGAGACCGGAATACAGACCGTGATCGGAATCGGCACCGGCGGAAAGACAGCCGCGAGGATGGCGGAAAGCTGCGCTGAAGCATTACAGGCGCTGCGTATCGGCCGAATGTATCACGACGGTGAGCAGGTATACCTGTATGAAAAACTGTTGCTGGAACGGATACTGGCCGAGCTTCCCGCACACACGGCCGCGAAATACAGAGACCTTTTTTACACGCCGGCTGTCAGAAAACTGATGGACCGTGAAATGACGGAAACGGTGTATACATTCTTCCGCCAGGACCTGAATATCGCTGATACCGCGAGACAGCTGTTTATTCACCGCAATACCCTGATTTACAGACTGGACAAGATCATGCGGGTTACGGGGCTGGATCTGCGCAGATTTGATGATGCCGTATTGTTCCGGATTCTGACGGAACTGCCGGATACAGAACAGAATTAAGAAAGGAGTTTTCCGAGACAATGAAAACAAGAAAGAAATTACTGATGGCTGTTTGCCTGATGACGGCGCTGTGCGTACTCGGCGGTTGCTCGCTCTCCGAAAGTATTTTTGATCTGCTGCATGCGTATCTCGCAGGGAATGTAACAACGGAAACACCCGCAGATCTGCCTGCACAGAAAGCCGGGCAGGGATTCTTTGATCAGATTCAGGTTCCGGATAAGGAAAGCGATCAGGAAGCCGCCGGTGAACCGACCGGTACGCCTGAACCGGCCTATACACCTGAACCGACTGCTGAACCCGCGCTGTCGGACAGTGTGGTTATTTCCCGCGAGCAGTATGAAAAATACCGCAAGTTCGATAAGGTAATTGAACTGATGGATTACGCGGAAGCGTATTTCTACAAAGAAGTGGATGAGACCGCGCTTCTGGACGGCGCGGCGCAGGGACTGATGTCCGGCCTTGACGATCCCTATTCCTTCTACTACAATCCGGAGGATTTCGCAAAAATGTGGGAGGATGATGAAGGCGAATACGCCGGCATCGGCATTCAGATCACATCCAACTACCTGACGCAGATATGCACCATTTCCCGCGTGTTTGACAACGGTCCCTCCAAGGAGGCCGGAGTACAGAAGGGTGACATCCTGTACAAAGTGGAAGATCTGTTTGTGACGGCCAACAATGTACAGGACGCGGTTGACATTATGCGCGGAACGCCCGGAACCGATGTGAATGTAACATTCCTGCGCGACGGTCAGGAAATGAACTATGTGCTGACGCGTACGCAGATTCAGGTAAACCAGATCGAAAGCATGATGCTGGATGACGGGATCGGATATATCGCGCTGTACGAGTTTTCCGGAAAGTGCGCGGATGAATTCGCGACACATCTGGAAAAACTGGTGCAGCAGGACATGAAGGGACTCATTATCGACCTGCGTGACAACCCCGGCGGATGGGTGGATGACGCGTGCTCCATCGGTGACCTGTTCCTGGACAAGGGCGATCTGTGTTATCTGGTTTACAATGACGGCAGTGAGGAGCATTGCTACAGAACAAAGAACGGCAAGTATGATCTGAAGCTGACGCTTCTTGTAAACGAAAGCAGCGCCTCTTCCTCGGAAATCCTGACCGGCGCGCTGCGTGACCGCGCGAACGCGGCGGTTGTGGGCGTAAAGACATACGGGAAGGGCATTGTACAGAGCGTTCTGCCTGTCAGTAATGACGGATCCGGTTGCCAGATTACAATTGCCCAGTACTTCACGCCCAACGGCACGGCTGTACATAAGATCGGCATTACACCGGATGTGATCGCGGAACTGCCGGAAGGCGACAACGGTATGTACAATTTCGGCGATCTTGCCGATCCGCAGCTGCAAAAGGCACTGGAGGTTATGAAACAACAGCTGGACGGTACATGGGTCCGCCCGGAAATCACGGAGGAAGACACCGCGGAAGAAGCACCTGCCGCGTAAAGAGTTTCAACAGATAACAATCCGCGCTTTCTCAGGAGAGCTCCGCGGAATGTTTTCTGAGTATGTTTCCCCTATGAAAGATTAATATCATCATATTCAAACAGACAGACCTGTCGGACATAAACCGGCAGGTCTGTTTTCTGTTGCCGTGGCACTGCGCATGCTCAGACATTCAACAGAATATCAAAAATAGTTGTTTGCTTAAGGCGGATTAACGGAGTACTTGCAAATAGGTTCAACTTTCTATCCAGTCGTTTTCAACATAGTCAGTATGGATTTTCAGCACTGCGGAATCATTGCCTGAAAGTTCAATAATCATCGTGTCCCGCGCCAAACAATGATTGAGATACGCAACGCATTCTTTTTTGCGCTTTGTCAGCTTGAATGCCTTGCAAAGCTATCACGTGGATCCAAAATCGGACTTTTTTGCAGTGTTGACGGTGTACTGTAATGACCACCACGGACAGGCTCCCGTTGACATAAGCGGGGCTGTATGATATGATTCTGCCGTCAGGAAAAGCCGGACTCAGGCCCGCGGGTGAGAGAAAGGCACCGGACGCGAATAAACCCGGTTGAGCACGGAGGGATGCCGAAGTGCAGGACAGGAAGGGGGACCATATATGAATATGCTGATTTACGGAACATAGCTTTTTGCTATGTTCTTTTTTATGCCGGACACGCGTGACAGAAGGGAATTGCCGACCGGAACGGATGACGGGATGCTCCCGGAGAGCAAATGAGGTGCAACATGGAAGACAGCAGACTCGGATTCATAGGCATTGTGGTAGCAAGCCGTGAGAAAATCAGTGAAGTGAACCGCATTCTGAGCCTTTTCGGTGATATGATCCGCGGCAGGATCGGCGTACCGGATCACGAAAGCGGCACCGCTGTGATCGGCCTGATTGTGGAAGGCAGCAATGACCGTGTAGGCGCGTTGACAGGCAAACTGGGCAATCTCGAAGGAATCACGGTGAAGAGTGCCATGACTAACGCGAAGACAAAGGAGAAAATATCATGAAACGTATTGCAATATTGATTACCGCGCTGTTGCTCGCGGTTTCGTGCGCCGCAGCGGCTGAAACGGTCAGCGTTTACGCGCTGCAAGGCCCGACCGGGATCGGAATGGCCGGCCTGATGGAAAACAATGACGGAAGCTATGACTTTACACTGACAGGCGCGCCTGACGCGGTAACCGCCGCGATTCTGTCAGGTGACGCAGATATCGCCGCCGTGCCGACGAATCTGGCTGCGGTTCTGTACAACAAAACGAACGGCGGGATCAGAATGCTGGCGGTGAATACGCTGGGCGTGCTGTACATACTGGAAAACGGAAACGGGATCACTTGCGCCGCCGATCTCGCGGGAAAGACAATTTACGCGACGGGACAGGGTTCCACCCCTGAATATGTGCTCAATTATGTGCTGGAAAAGAACGGTATTAAGGACAGTGTGACGGTGGAGTACGTGGGTGAGCACGCGGCGCTCGCGGCAATGGCGGCGGAAGGAAAGGCGGACATTGTGATGCTGCCGGAACCGTTTGTGACAAACCTGCTGATGAAAAAGAGCGATATGCGCACCGCGCTTGACATGACGGAGTTGTTCAATGATGCCGCGGCGGAGGCCGGAACGCCCGCGATCCTTTCCATGGGCTGCGTGATCGCGCGAACGGATTTCATCAACAATGAACCGGAAAGCGTGGACGCTTTTCTGAAAGCGTATCAGATGAGCGCCGAACAGGTCAACGCGGACGCTGCTGCGGCCGCGGAACTGGCTGAAAAGCACGGTGTGATGCCGAATGCCGGCGTAGCCGAAAAAGCGATTCCGAATTGCCATATTGTGTTTATCGCGGGCGAAGAAATGAAAAGCAGTATTCAGCCTTTTTTACAGGTACTGTGTGACGCGGACCCGAAATCGGTAGGCGGGAAAATGCCGGATGACGGTTTGTTTTTTCTGAAATGACGCGAAGAAACTCCGGCGGCGAATAATCGTCACCGGACGCGGTCACCGGTATCACTGTACGGACGCGCAAATAATCCGGATGGATGAACAACAGACAGATAACGGATATTCCGCCGGACCGGCTTGAAAGGACAGCAGACAATATGAAGAAAATACTCAGAACAGCGGGTCCGGCGATTTTCTGGATCGCCGTATGGGAAGCGGCTTCACTGATCGCGGGCAGCGCGATATTGCTGCCGGGACCCGCCGATGTTGTGAAAAAACTGGTGATGGTCAGGGAAATCACTTTCTGGCGGACCGTGGGCATGTCACTGCTGCGCACGCTGGAGGCTTATCTGATCGGTGTGATATCCGGCGGTCTGCTGGCGGTGCTATGCGGTATGAGCAAAACAGCGGATGCGCTGATCCGCCCCGCGCTGCGTGCCGTGCGTGCTACGCCGGTTGTAAGTTTCATTATTCTCGCGCTTGTATGGATCGGCTCATCCGGTGTGCCGGTGCTTGCCGGCGCGCTGATGGTTGTTCCGGTGGTGTTTTCCAGCACGC
The DNA here is from genome assembly GCA_024404245.1 of Clostridia bacterium. Lineage (GTDB taxonomy): Bacteria > Bacillota > Clostridia > Christensenellales > Aristaeellaceae > Aristaeella. The sequence goes on along the minus strand of JAKSQH010000009.1, from coordinate 14,979 downwards.
GTGAGGGCATATCATCCACGGATCCGCTTTTGCTTGAAATGGCGAAGGTATTCTCTTTCGGTCCGGTGAAAACATGGACGCGGGTCATTCTGCCGTCCGCTGCCGCCGCTTTCACAGCGGCATGCGAGACATGCGTCGGCCTTTGCTTTAAGGCGACGGTCGCGGCCGAGGTGATCGGCATACCGAAAAACGCCGTGGGAACGAATCTGTACAGCTCGAAAATCTATCTGGAAACGGATTCACTGCTGGCATGGACATTTGTCGTTATTCTAATGAGCCTCGGGCTGGAAAAAGTAATGAAGCTGACAGCGAAAAAGGTGAGGGAACATGAGCATTACACTTGATCATGTGTCAAAGGCGTTCGGGGAGGAACACGTACTGAAGGATGTTTCACTGACATTTAAGGATCACGGAAGGTACAGCCTTACAGGACGAAGCGGCCTGGGAAAAACGACACTGCTGCGCCTGATCGGAGGACTTGACACGCCCGATACAGGTACGGTAACCGTTACGCCCGGTACACGGTTTTCATGGCAGTTTCAGGAAAACCGCCTGCTGCCGCGTGTCAGGGCGGCGGATCAGCTGGCTTTTACAGCCGGCGGCCGCGAGCGGGCGCTGGAACTGATGGAAGCGGCCGGGCTGCATGAGGCGCGTGACAAATATCCCGCGCAGATGTCAGGCGGGATGAAACGCCGGTTGAGCCTGTTGCGCGCCCTGGCGTTTGACTCAGACATTCTGCTGCTGGATGAACCTCTGCGGGAGCTGGACGGGGAAACAACGGAGCGGATGATTTCCATGATTGATCACATGCTCGGTGAACGGATGCTGATCATGGTGACACACCGCCCTGAGGAAGCACTGGCACTCGGATGTACGGTGATTGAGCCGGACGAATGAATGAACGGAAACATGACATATTCATCCGGAGAATGAAAGTTCTCCGGGTTTTCTTTTTGTTTTTTTGCCGCGGCCGGCGGTCTTTTCTGTGTACTTTGATTGACTTTACATTTGTACACTGTATACAATTACGTGACGGCTGAAAACCGCCGGATAACAGAAACCGCGGAGGTGCGCCTTATGACGCTGACGTACAAAATTCTTGAAAAACATTTATTGAGCGGGAAACTGATCCCGGGTGAGGAGATCTCGATCCGCATTGACCAGACGCTGACGCAGGACTCCACCGGAACCATGGCTTATCTCCAGTTTGAAGCGATGGCCATCGGCCGTGTGAAGACCATGAAGAGCGTGGCTTATATCGACCATAACACACTGCAGACCGGCTTTGAAAACGCGGATGACCATCAGTATATCCAGACTGTGGCGAAGAAGCACGGTATCTATTGCTCAAAGCCCGGCAACGGTATCTGCCATCAGGTGCATGTGGAACGCTTCGGTGTACCCGGGCTGACCCTGCTGGGCAGTGACAGCCATACGCCGACCGGCGGCGGTATCGGTATGCTGGCAATCGGCGCGGGCGGGCTGGATGTGGCGGTCGCCATGGGCGGCGGCGCGTACTATCTGACCTGCCCGAAGGTTGTGGGCATCAGGCTGAACGGAAAACTGCCGTACGGCGTGGCCGCGAAGGACATCATTCTTGAGGTCCTGCGCAGGCTTACGGTAAAGGGCGGCGTCGGCAAAGTGATGGAATACATAGGTGACGGTGTGGCTTCACTGACCGTGCCGGAGAGAGCGACGATCGCGAACATGGGCGCTGAACTCGGCGCTACCACATCCGTATTCCCGAGCGATGAGGCGACACGCGCGTTCCTCAGAGCGCAGGGCCGCGAGCAGGACTTTACACCGCTGACCGCCGATGATGACGCGGTATATGACGAGATGGTTGAAATTGACCTGGATCAGCTGGTGCCGATGGTGGCGCAGCCCCATATGCCGGACAATGTGGATACGGTTGAAAACATCGGGCCCATCAAAGTTGACCAGGTGTTTATCGGCAGCTGCACCAACTCCAGCTATCAGGATATGATGCGTGTGGCCAGAATCCTGAAAGGGAAGACCGTGCATCCGGATGTATCTCTGGTCATCGGCCCCGGCAGCAAGCAGGTGCTGACCATGCTGGCGCGGAACGGCGCGCTGGCTGATATGCTCGGCGCCGGCGCGCGTATTCTGGAAAGCGCCTGCGGTCCCTGCATCGGCATGGGGCAGAGCCCGAAAACCAACGCGGTCTCTGTACGTACCAACAACCGGAATTTCTACGCGCGCAGCGGGACCAAGAGCGCGGGTATTTATCTGACAAGCTGCGAGACAGCGGCTGTGACGGCACTGACCGGTGTGCTGACCGATCCGCGGTGCCTGGATATCGATCTTGAGGTTGCTCAGCCCGAGAAGTTTGAAGTGAATGACAATCTGGTCATTCCGCCGGTTGAAGCCGGTGCCGAGGATACCGTTGAAGTGGTCCGCGGCCCCAACATCAAGCCTTTCCCCATGGGCAAAGCGCTTGAGGATCATGTGACCGGCAAGGTCCTCCTGAAGATGGAGGACAATATCACAACCGACCATATTATGCCCAGTAACGCGAAACTGCTGCCGTACCGCAGCAATGTGCCGCATCTGAGCGATTACTGCCTGACGCCTGTGGATGAAACATTCCCGGCGCGCGCGAAACAGGAAGGCGGCGGCATTCTGGTGGCGGGGCAGAACTACGGCCAGGGCTCCAGCCGTGAGCATGCCGCGCTTGTACCGCTGTATCTCGGAATCCGGGCGGTTGCCGCGAAGAGCTTCGCGCGTATTCATCAGGCGAACCTGATCAACAACGGTATTCTGCCGCTGACGTTCGAAAATGAAGCGGATTACGACAGAATCAGCCGGGATGATGTGCTGACGCTGCCGGATGTGCGGGCGAAAATCGCCGCAGGTTCGGAAAAACTGATCCTGCGCAATGACACGAAGAATGAAGAATACACGGTTCTCCTGCCGCTTACCGAAAGGCAGAAGGGCATGATTCTGGCGGGCGGACTGATCAACTATACCCGTGAGAATAACTGACGGAAAAAGGCTTTTCACGGAAACATGGGCTATACTTTCTTGCTGTAAAGGTTTCGGCCTGCGGACCGACCCGGGGGCTTTGCGATCTTCCGGAAACCTTCGCATCCTGCATTTCTGACAGCCTAACTTCCGTGAAGAACACAGAAAAAAGCAACCGCGACGAAAAACGCGGTTGCTTTTTTATCGAAGTTCACGGTTGTCAGTCCGTTGTAATCACGCATGAAGCGTCGGCACTGAGATATTCATCGAGAATGATTTCACCGATACTGCCGGCATGTACAAAACCGGAGACCGGATTTTTGACACTGTCGATATGACCTTTGACATCGGCCTGAACAGAGCTGTTTTCAAATGACAGATCACAGCCGTCCATGGTACAGTTTTCCAGCACAAGGTTTTCGCACCAGCACAGCGGCTGCGTGCCGGAAAGACGGCAGTTGACAAAGCGCAGGTTCCTGGAGTACCAGGCGAGATACTCCCCGCGGATAACGCTGTTATAAACAGTGACGTTTTCCGCGTGCCAGAAAGCGTCCTTTGTGTCCAGCACGCAGTCGCGGAGAACGGCGTTTTTCAGATACTGGAAGGAGTATTTACCTTTCATGTTCAGACCGGTGATATCCGCGTCACTGCACATGAAGAACGGATACTCGGATTCGGAAAGTGTAAAATCACGAATCTTCAGCCCCGCGTTTTTCCAGCCGAATTCAACGGAAGCGGCGCTTGAACCGCTGAGGGTGACATTCTCACATTCACGCAGTGCCTTAATCCCGTTCATTTCACAGTTTTCAATGACGATGTTTTTGTCATACCACAGCGCGGCGCGGCATGCTTCGGTCATGCGGCAGTTTGTGACAACGGCATCCGACGCGTGCCAGAGAGGGTAGCGAAGATGAAAATCGCAATCGGTGACCGTGATGCCGGTACATTCCTTCAGCGAGGATTCACCGTCTGCGGGACCGTCAAACAGGCAATGCTCCACGGCCGCGTCACGCAGCCGGTACAGAGCACGTTCTTCATCATAGGTATTTCCGGAATACAGCATAACAATAATATCCTCCGTACGCATGAAAGATACCACAATCGGAAACAGATTGCAATCATAGGATGAAAAATGGTATAATACCGGACGTTGACCGGAACACCGGCGGAAAGAGAGAAGAAACATGGGTAAGACGCATTACTTTGTCAGGGCGTGGAAGGCATATACGGAGCAGTTCGGGGGCATGATGGGTTTCCTGCTGGCTGAAGTATGCATTTCGCTGATCGCCCTTTGTCCGTTGCTTTTTCTGACGGATGCCGCGCTGAAAGCCGGCGCGCTACTGTTTATTGTGCTCTTTGTGCTGCTGGTGCTGCCGGCACGGCAGAACGCGGCCGCGGCAATGCAGAACCGGATGGCGGGCGGGAAAATATGCACATCGCTGCTGATTGATCCGGGCATGTACCTGAAAAAACTGCTGAACGGGCTGAAAAGCGCGGCTGTGATCCTGCTGTGGTCCATTCCGCTGATTGTTATACTGCTGATTGCCAGGAACAACATATCCGGTGATGTGGACGGATTCACCGTGTACCGGAACATCAAGAGCTTTGGCGATGACCATCTCGTGCGCGGCGTGATTTTTCTCGCACTGATTGCTGTATCCACATTGCTTCTGATCGCGCTCGGCTGCGCTTTTCGCAGCGGCGCGCGTCACGCGCACGCCCTCGGCCGGAAGGATCTGCTGAAGGGGCACCACGGCGGGCTGCTGCTCGCGCGGCTGATTTCGCTGATTTCCCTGATCCCGCTGATTATCAGCCTGGCGGTCGCGGTATCAAGGTACGTTCCGCTGCTGCAGGATCTTGACGGCACGATCAACGGGATCATGTACGGCACGCTGGAACTGCCGGATACCAAAGTATCGCTGATGATCGCGGGCGCCGGCGCGCTTCTGACGCTGCCACTGCTGCCGCTGGGCAGCCTGATTACCGCGGCCTATGTGAACGGACTTGCCGGCGGAGAAAAAGAATGAAAATGAGACTGGACCGATGGCTGACAACGCTGTGCGTTGACAGCCGCAGCCGGGTGAAGGAGATCATCCGGAACGGGCAGGTGAAGGTGGACGGGAAAACCGTTACGGATCCTGCCTTTTCCTGTGAAACGGAAACGCAGCGGCTTGTGCTCCGGGACAGTGAAATTGACGGGAGAGTCATGCGTCACGTGCTGCTGAACAAACCGGCGGGGCTGCTGACAGCCGCGCGCGATCCGAAACAGCCGACGGTTATGGACCTGCTGCCTGAAGTATTCGGCGGGATCGGATGTATGCCGGTGGGCAGACTGGATAAGGACACGACAGGCGTACTGCTGCTGACATGCGACGGGGAGCTGAACCACCGCCTCCTGTCACCGGCGAGACATGTTGACAAGGTTTACCGCGCCGTGGTTGAGGGAAAGCTTACGGAAAAGGATGTGCACGCGTTCGCGGACGGGCTGGAACTCAGCGACTTTACCGCTCTGCCGGCACGGATGACCGTGCTGAAGGCGGATGACTGCCTGTCCCTGGCCGAGGTGACAGTGCGCGAAGGCAAGTTTCACCAGATCAAGCGGATGTTTGCCGCTGTGGGGCATGAAGTAAAGGAGCTTCACAGGCTTTCCTTCGGCCCGCTGACGCTGGATAACGGACCGGCTGAGGGAATGTGGCGTGAACTGACGGAGAATGAGACCGATATGCTGTATGAAGCAGCGGGAATGAGGACAAAATGAACGATCAGTACTATACCGCCGATCCGCAGAGCGAATCAAAACCTGTTGTGTGCGAATTCACCTGGCGCGGACACGATATGAAATTCACAACGGACGCCGGTGTGTTTTCAAAAGGTGAGCTGGATTACGGAACAAGAACTCTGCTGGACGCGTTGCCGGAACAGATGACGGGGGATATTCTTGACATCGGATGCGGATGGGGCCCGATCGGTATCTGCGTAAAGAAACACTGGCCGGAAACGCGTGTGATGATGGGGGATGTGAACCGCCGCGCGCTCCGGCTGACTGCTGAGAACGCGGCTGTAAACGGCGCCGATATTACCTGCCGCGAAAGCGACGGGATGGCGGCATTTATGGATTCACGGTTTGACGCGGTGATTACCAACCCGCCGATCCGTGCCGGAAAGCAAACCATATACAGGATCTTCGCGGACAGCGCTATGTGCCTGAAAGAGGACGGCGCGCTCTATCTGGTGATCAGAAAACAGCAGGGCGCTGACAGCTGCATGAAGTATCTGAAGACAATATTCGCGGATGTCGAAATTCTTGACCGCTCCGGCGGATTCAGAGTGCTGCGGGCATCCGGCAGGATCATCGGCGAAGAGTGATAACGGGCGGGTGCCGGCTTTGTATACCGGGAAGATTTCACCTGCTTTTCAGACAGCGTCGCTTGACTTGATCACCGGAAAGACGGATAATCATTATTTGTCAGTAATCAGAAGAAAGGCTGGGAAGACCTTTGAAGAAGTGGATGAAATACATACGGCCGTACATGAAATGGTTCATTATCGGACCGGTGTGCATGATTGTGGAAGTCATCGGCGAGGTACTGATGCCGAAGCTGCTCGCGGGCGTAATCAATGCCGGAAACGCCGGAACGCTCACAGTCGGCTCCAGTATCGGAACAGCGCTGGAAATGATCCTGATCGCCCTGTTGATGATGGCGGGCGGTGTGGGCGGCTGCTATTACGCCACAAAGGCGAGCGTGAATTTCGCGGGCGATATCCGTGATGATCTGTACAGAAAGATACAGGGGTTCAGCTTCGCGAATATTGACCGGTTTTCCACGGGGTCACTCGTTACGCGTGTGACCAACGATGTGACGCAGGTGCAGAATTTCGTGGCCATGCTGATGCGTATGGCACTGCGCGCGCCCGGTATGATGATCGGCGGACTGATTATGGCGATCCGTATCCGTCCGAGCCTCGCGACGGTGTTCCTGGTCAGCGTTCCGCTGCTGCTGGTGACGGTCGGCTTTATCATTCTGACGGGCTTCCCGCGGTTTAAAAAGGTTCAGACGCGCGTTGACGGTCTGAACTCCACCGTTCAGGAGAATATCACCAACGTGCGCGTGGTCAAGAGCTTCGTACGCGAAAAGTTTGAAAAAAGCAAATTCGCGAAAGCCAACGGCGATCTGAAGGACTCCGCCATGTCCGCGATGCGTGTGGTTATTTTCATGTCGCCTGTGACAACGTTCTTTATGTATGCGACGATCATCGCGGTTATCTGGTTCGGCCACGGTATTGTGCTGGACGGCGGTATGGCGGTGGGCGATCTGTCCGCGTTTGTCAACTATGTGTCGCAGATCCTTGTATCGCTGGTAATGGTCACCTTCCTGCTGATGTTCTCCTCACGCGCGCTGGCATCCGGCAAGCGTATTCTGGAGGTGCTGGAGGAGAAAGCGGACCTGAGCGATGATAACGCGGCGCATAAGGATCTGACCGTGAAGGAAGGCAGAATCGAATTCCGCGATGTATCCTTCCGCTATTATAAAAACAGTACGGACAAGGTACTGGATCATATCAATCTGACGATTGAACCGAAGAGCACCGTGGGTATTATCGGATCGACAGGCTGCGGGAAAAGCACGCTTGTTTCCATGATTCCGCGCCTGTATGATCCTGACGAAGGCGAGGTTCTGATTGACGGTGTGAATGTCAGGGATTATTCGCTTTTCAACCTGCGTGAAGGCGTGGGCATGGTTCTGCAGAAAAACGTTCTGTTTTCCGGCACGATTGAAGAAAACCTGCGCTGGGGTGATATAAACGCGTCCGACGAAGAAGTAACCGCGGCCGCGAAAGCCGCGCAGGCTGACAAGTTTGTTTCAACCTTCAAAGACGGCTATCAGACGGAACTCGACAAAGGCGGAACAAACGTATCCGGCGGACAGCGCCAGCGCCTGTGTATTGCCCGCGCGCTGCTGAAGAAGCCGAAGGTACTGATTCTTGACGACTCCACGTCTGCTGTGGATACGGCAACCGAAGCGCAGATCCGCCGTATGTTTACGGATGAACTGAAGGATTCCACCAAGATTATCATCGCACAGAGAATTTCATCAGTGATGGATTCTGACATGATCATCGTGATGAACGACGGCTGCATCACGGGTGTGGGTACGCATGAAACGCTCCTGAAGACCAATACCGAGTATCAGGAAATCTATGAGTCCCAAACCGGAAAGAAGGAGGCGTAAGCAATGGCACGTACACTTGAACGGCTGCAGAAGCAATACGCCTCCAAAGTACCCGCGCGCGGCGGCCACGGCGGCGGAGGCGGAAGAGGTCCACGGGGAATGAGCGGCAAACCGCAGAACGCGGGCGCGACGATCCGCCGGCTGTGCGGATATCTGAAAAAACACTGGTATAAAATCGCCGCGGTGCTGCTGTGCATGCTGCTGAATACGGTCACCGGCCTGTGCGGCGGATATCTGCTGGCGCCGATTATCGACCGGATTACGCTGGCGGTGAATCCCGCCGCTGATATCAGTATGAGCGTTTTTGAAAAGGCCGCTGACAATATTATCGCGTCCTTTGTCGAAACACCCGCCGTACAGAACTGGATCGCGACGGGAACCGCGGCCGAAATCACGGCTTACGTGGCAATGGCGCTCGCGCTGCTCGGCGGGATTTATCTGATCGGTATCGCGTCCTCCTATCTGCAGGGACGGCTGATGCTGAATGTATCCCAGACGGCGATTGAGGAACTGCGCAACGATCTGTTCAACAAGATGCAGGATCTGCCCGTGCGGTATTATGACGGCCATCCGACCGGTGAACTCATGAGCCGCTACACAAACGATATCGACGCGATTGAAACCATGATCAGCAACTCGCTGACGGGCATTATCTCCGGTATTGTGACGCTGATCGGCACGTTTGTGTTCATGATCACGACAAGCTGGATCCTGACGCTTGTGACGGTCCTCTTTATCCCGATTTTCACAATGGGCGGCGCGGCTATCGCGAAAAAGAGCGCCAAGTATTATGCCGCGCAGCAGTCCGCGCTGGGCGCCGTGAACGGATATATTGAAGAGACGGTGACCGGCCAGAAGGTTATCAAGGTGTTCAACCATGAAGCCGAGTGCAATGAAGAATTCGGTCTGCTGAACGGCGAACTGCGGGATAAACAGTACAAGGCCGGCTTCTTCGGCGGCATTATGGGTCCCGTAATGGGCAATACCAGCCAGATTACCTACGCCGTGACAATCGGCGTGGGCGGAATCCTGATGGTGAACGGCAGCTTTACCCCCGGCGGGCTGACCGTGTTCGCGGGCTACAGCCGTCAGTTCGCCATGCCGATCAACCAGATCAGCCAGCAGATGACCACGATATTCGCGGCGCTGGCGGGTGCGGAACGCGTATTCGCCGTTATGGATGAAATGCCGGAAGAACCGGACCGCGACAATGCCGTGAACACGCAGATCCGCGGTGATGTGGTGCTTGAACATGTGAACTTCGGCTATGTGCCGGACAAGACCGTGCTGAAGGATATCACACTGTACGCGCATCCCGGCCAGAAGATTGCTTTTGTCGGTTCCACAGGTGCCGGCAAAACCACGGTAACGAATCTGCTGAACCGGTTCTATGATATTAGCGACGGTAAGATTACCATTGACGGTGTGGACATAAGGGATTACGCCCGCGGAACCCTGCGTGAGAATATTGCTATGGTGCTGCAGGACACGCACCTGTTTACCGGCACCGTGCGCGAAAATATCCGCTACGGCCGGCTTGACGCCACGGATGAGGAAGTGGAGGCCGCCGCTAAACTGGCGAGCGCGCACAGCTTTATCATGCGGCTTGAAAACGGCTATGACACGATGCTGGACGGCGACGGCGCCAACCTGAGCCAGGGACAGCGCCAGCTGCTGAATATCGCGCGCGCGGCGGTTTCCAAAGCCCCGATTCTGGTGCTGGATGAAGCGACCAGCAGTGTTGATACCCGTACCGAGCGCCATATCGAGCACGGTATGGACAGGCTGATGAAAAACAGAACAACGTTTGTGATCGCGCACAGACTGTCCACCGTACGCAACGCCGACGCCATCATGGTGCTGGAACACGGTGAGATCATCGAACGCGGCAACCATGACCAGCTGCTTGAACAGAAGGGCAGATACTACGAGCTGTATACCGGCAAAACGGAACTTGACTGACGCCGATGCCTCCGGAGATTGATCCGGAGGCTTTTTTTACAAAACACTTGACATATGGCCGAAAGTGAGTAAACTGTTCTTGAAAGTCAAAGAAAGTCAAAGACTTTCAGAGGAGGCTGCTGATTATGGATATGAATAAATTCACGCAGAAAACGACCGGTGCCCTGCAGCGGGCGCAGTCCATCGCGGTGGAATATCAGCATATGCAGGTGGACCAGGAGCATGTGATGCTGGCGCTGACGGAGGACCGGAATGATCTGATACCGCAGTTGCTGGCTAAATGCGGCATATCAGCGGACGCGCTTGAGAGCGCGCTGAAGGATTCCCTCGGCAGGATTCCGCGTGTGTCGGGCCCCGGCAGAGAACCCGGAAAGGTTTATATTTCCCCGGAACTTGAAAAGGCGCTGCTTGAAGCCGAACAAACGGCCGAACGCATGAAGGACGAGTATCTTTCCGTTGAGCATGTGTGGACAGGTATCTGCGCCAGACCTTCCGCCAATGTAAAGAAAATACTGGACCGGATCGGCTACCGGCCTGATGATTTCCTCAGAAGCCTGAGCGAAGTGCGAGGCAGCACCAGAGTGACTTCGGATACGCCGGAGGATACGTATGACGCGCTGAAAAAGTACGGTACCGATCTGGTTGAAATGGCCAGAAGACAGAAACTTGATCCCGTGATCGGGCGTGACGCCGAAATACGTAACGTAATCCGTATTCTGAGCCGGAAAACAAAAAACAATCCCGTGCTGATCGGTGAACCGGGCGTCGGCAAAACAGCTGTTGCCGAAGGGCTTGCCCAGCGGATTGTAAGAGGGGATGTACCCGAAACACTGCGTGACCGCACGATCTTTTCACTGGATATGGGTAGCCTGATCGCCGGCGCCAAGTTCCGCGGCGAGTTTGAGGAACGCCTCAAGGCAGTGCTGGCCGAAATCAAAAAGAGCGACGGGCACATCATTCTGTTTATTGATGAACTGCACACCATTGTGGGCGCGGGAAAGGCAGACGGCGCTATGGACGCCGGTAACCTGCTCAAGCCCATGCTCGCGCGCGGCGAACTGCACTGCATCGGCGCGACAACGCTGAATGAATACAGGCAGTATATTGAAAAGGACGCGGCTCTGGAACGCCGTTTTCAGCCGGTTACGGTCGGCGAACCGTCCGTTGAGGATACGGTATCCATTCTTCGCGGCCTGAAGGAACGCTATGAGGTCTTTCACGGCGTCAAAATTCAGGACAGCGCGCTCATCGCCGCGGCCACGCTTTCCAACCGGTATATCTCGGACAGATTCCTGCCTGACAAGGCAATCGACCTGGTGGATGAAGCCTGCGCGATGATCCGTACGGAAATCGATTCGCTGCCGACTGAACTTGACGATATCCGCCGCAGAATCATGCAGCTGGAGATTGAGGAAGCCGCGCTGACAAAGGATGACGACAAGCTGTCCGCCGCGCGCCTTGAAGACCTGCGCAGAGAACTGGCGGAGCAGCGCGACGCGTTCAACACGATGAAGGCACGCTGGGAAAGCGAGAAGGAAGCAATCGGTAAGGTTTCTTCGCTGCGTGAGGAAATTGAGAAAGTAAACGCGCAGATTGAGCAGGCGGAACGCGAATATGACCTGAACCGCGCCGCTGAACTGAAATACGGCAGACTGCCCCAGCTGAAAAATGAACTGGAGAAGGAAGAGGATATCGCTGAGAAGAGCAAGGGCGAGGACAGCCTGCTGCGCGACCGTGTGACAGATGAGGAAATCGCCCGGATTGTATGCAGATGGACAGGGATCCCCGTGAACAAACTGATGGAAAGTGAGCGCGAGAAGCTGCTGAACCTTGAAAACATCCTGCATCAGCGCGTGATCGGTCAGGATGAAGCGGTGCAGAAAGTGAGCGACGCGATTCTGCGTTCCCGCGCGGGTATACAGGACCCGAACCGGCCTCTCGGATCATTCATGTTTCTGGGGCCGACGGGTGTCGGCAAGACGGAGCTGGCCAAGGCACTCGCACAGGCGCTGTTTGACGATGAGAAGAACATGATCCGGATTGATATGTCCGAATATATGGAGAAATTCAGCGTCAGCAGACTGATCGGCGCGCCTCCCGGATATGTGGGATATGACGAAGGCGGACAGCTGACCGAAGCGGTACGCCGCCATCCGTATTGTGTGGTGCTTTTTGACGAGGTGGAGAAGGCACATCCGGATGTATTCAATGTGCTTCTGCAGGTGCTGGATGACGGACGGATTACGGACAGCCAGGGGAGAACGGTCGATTTCAAGAATACGATTCTGATTATGACCAGCAATCTCGGCAGCGAGTATATCCTTGAAGGCATAAGCGACGGCGAGATTACCGCGGAGGCGCGGGAACAGACCGACAGACTGCTGAAAACGCACTTCCGACCGGAATTTCTGAACAGAATTGACGAAATTGTATATTACAAGCCGCTGACACGCACTGAGATCAGCTCAATTGTACGGCTGATGGTGAATGAACTCAACAAACGGCTTGAAAACCGTCAGCTGAAGGCCGAACTGAGCGCGGAGGCGCTGGAAACTGTGATTGAACGGGGCTTTGATCCCGTATTCGGCGCGCGGCCGCTGCGCCGGTACCTGCAGAGCAGGGTGGAGACGCTGATCGCACGGCGCCTTGTTGCCGGTGATATCACACCCGGCGGTACATTGCTCGTGGATACGGATGAAAACGGTAACCTTACTGTAACAAACAAAGCGTAACAGGACTTTTTTAGGCGGATCCCGGACGGGGTTCGCCTTTTTTTCAGCGGAGCTTGCATAATTGTTGCGGAAATGTTACAATATATTGCAATACCTTTTCGAGGTGAACTGTGATGAAGCGCCTGTTTTGCGTGTTTCTGATTGTAATGCTGTTCGCGACCGCCTGCTTTGCCGGAACTGTAAGCGCCGGCGGAACGGACGCGGACACGCCCGACGAATACGGGGACGATGCCCTGACTGAAGACGATGAAGGTGATCCCGTTCCGTTGGATGATAACGGCGAACTTGAGGAAGAAACCGTTGAAGCGAGAAATCTGACCTCCGGCGACAGCGGGGATGACGTGGCTGAGCTTCAAACCAGACTGAAGGAACTGAATTACTATGACGGAGAGCTGACAGGCAGCTACGGCGTAAGGACGAAGCAGGCTGTGAGTGACTTTCAGGCTGATTTTGAACTGGATGTTACCGGTGAAGCGGATATCCAGACGCAGGCTATGCTGTACGCGGCACTGTACCGCCCGCTCCGTTACGGCTGTTTCGGCGAATGCGTTGAGAAACTGCAGACGCGGCTGATGGCTCTCGGCTTCTATCGCGAACGGATCAGCGGCAATTATCTGGAATCCACCGTGACAGCTGTTTCCGCCTTTCAGGAAAAGAACCGGCTGGATGTAACCGGAAACGCCGATATCGGAACACAGGAACTTATGTTCTCAGGTGACGCGGTCAACAGGGATGATATGTCCGTGCCGACGGCTACGCCGGCACCGGCAAGTTTTCTGGTGGACGAAAACGCGCCGGCGGCCAGTGTGGACACGGAAAATGTCGCTTTTACAAAGAAACTGAAAAACGGTTCCACGGGAGCGATTGTGAAACAGCTGCAGACGCGCCTGACGGAAATCGGATACTATACGGGTCCTGTGAGCGGAAACTTCCTCGGCAAAACAACCAAAGCCGTAAAAACCCTTCAGACACAGAACGGAATCAAAGCGGACGGTGTGGTGGACGAAACAACCTGGAACCTGATTTTCAATGATAATTATCTGGTCGGTCCCTCCGATACGCCGAAGCCGACGCCTACGCCGGAACCCGTTCCGTTCGCGATCACGGTTGACGTGAACAACCAGGTGACAACGGTCTACGGCAGGGACGCGAACGGTGAATATACCGTGATCGTACGGCAGATGCTCTGCTCCACAGGCACGGTGAAGAATCCCAGCCCTGCCGGCGACTGGGTGCTGAGCGGAAGACACGCGCAGTGGTGCAAGTTCCCTCAGTTCGGGAGCTACGCGCGCTACTGGACGAAAATCAATTCATCGGTCGCGTTCCACAGCGTCATTTATAATTCCGTTAGCAATACTGATATGAAAACATCAAGCTATGAGAAACTGGGCCGGCGCGCCAGCCACGGATGCATCAGGCTTACGGTCGCGGATGCCAAATGGATTTTTGACAATGTGGGCAAGGGAACGGTCGTAACGATTACAAATGATCTGCCGGCTGATCCAGAACTGCGGGATTCACTGAAGCTCGCGCCGCTGGATTACAAGCGCCAGGTGCCGAAGAGCACACCGAAGCCGACAGCCGAACCGGAATACCGGAGCAACGGACAGCCGCCGCTTCCGCTGAAACAGCTGAAGAAAAACAACTCATCCGAGCAGGTTTACTGGCTGCAGCGGAAACTGACGGACCTCGGGTATTATCAGGGTAAATGCTCGGGCACCTATCTGGACGGCACCGTAAAAGCGGTGAAAGCTTTTGAAAAGGCAAACGGTCTTTATCAGGACGGCGTGGCGGATGTAAAAATGCAGGAACTGCTGTATGCCGATGTGCTGAACGCGGATTCACAGACACCGGCACCGAATACGAAGTAAAAACGGCTCTTCACGGAAAACTGAGTTATGCAATCCTTTCATTGAAAAGTTTCAGAATGCGGGCTGACCAAAGGGCTTTGCGATCGCCCTTTGGAAACCTTCGCATCCCGCATTCCCGATAACATAACTTTCCGTGAAGAACCAACTTTTTTGACCTCCTGATACCGGTCAAACGAATCCATAGAGCTCTCAGTAAAA
>JAKSQH010000086.1 GCA_024404245.1 Clostridia bacterium | reverse complement strand
GGCTCTAACCGTTGATTTTCTTATGTTTTTGGGAATTCGCAGGAGACACTACTTACGGAAATCATTCATATCATCATCGGCACGCTCATGGTGATCGCCGCTCCTTATGTGCCGCTGATGTACAACGTACCGCAGGAAGTGCGTGAGCTGACACGGCAGATGCTGATCATCGCCGGGCTTTCGCTCCCGCTGCATTCCTTTGCCCACGTAACGTATTTTACAATTCGCTCCGGCGGGCGCACCGTGATCACGTTCCTCTTTGACGCCGTATACACCTGGGCTGTTACCGTGCTGCTGGCGTTCCTGCTGTGCACATTCACTTCCCTTACGGTTGTTCAGATCTATTTCTGTGTTCAGTTCATTGATGTCATTAAGCTTGTGCTGGGGCTGATCATGCTGAAGTCTGACTTCTGGGCGCGCAACGTGGTCAAATAAACAGCCAAAGCGAGTCGAAAGCCTGATGTGGCAACACGGGGGACGGTAAAGCCGTCCCCCGTTCTGTTTTTCATTCACTTAACAAACAGCGCCCAGTCCGTCCCCGGCACGGTGCACGCGCCGCCGTTCACGGTGCCGTTACCGGCCGCGGCTGTCATGCCGCCCGCGGGCAGCGGAAGCGTCAGCGCGTTCGCGGCAGGGTTCAGAATCGCGTACCCGGCGGTCTCGCCGTTCACAGTCCAGGTAATCCCGATCGCGTTTCCGTTGAGCACTTCGCCGGCCACCTCCGCGTCTGTCAGGAAGCCGTATTCCTTCCTCAGACCGTTGAGCATCGCGTAATACCGGCTCATCTCATAGATATCGCTTCCCGGCACCAGGGATTCCCAGTCAATCCGGTTGACTTCATCGGACGATTTATAGCTGTTTTCATCCCCCTGCTTGGTGCGCATCATTTCCTCGCCGGCAAGGGTGAAAGGCGTTCCCTTCGCCAGGAACACTGCCGCCGCGCCGAGGCGCTGCATTTTCACGATTTCTTCATCCGCGGCTTCCGGGCAGCTTGCCTTCAGCTTGTCATACAGCGTCAGGTTATCATGGCAGGACATATAGTTGATCACACCGGCATTCTTCACCTTCCAGCTGACAATGCCGCTCTTTTCTCCGCCCTCCATGCCGAAAATCACCTTCCGCGCGTTGCCGGAATTGGCCTTGCCGTTGATCCAGCCGCGGTCCTTCGGGTCAAACACGGATCCCTTCAGTCCGTCACGGATAGCGTCATTGAATACCGCCACGCCGCCCGCGGCGCCCTCGGAAGCCTTTACCTTTGATATGTTCGCCTGGGTTGTCAGCAGGTTCGGGTTCAGCGCGGACGTGCCGCCCGTCCATCCTTCACCGTAAATCAGGCATGCCGGATTGATTTCATGCAGTGCCTGCTCAATCTGCTGCATTGTTTCCCTGTCATGCAGCGCCATCAGGTCAAACCGGAAGCCGTCAATATGGTACTCCGTCATCCAGTAAACAACGGAATCCTTCATGTACTTGCGGAACATCGCGCGTTCCGACGCCGTCTCATTGCCGCATCCGGAGCCGTTGGAGCTGTCCCCCGTCGCGGTGAACCGGTAATAATAATACGGTACGATTTTGTTCAGGTTTGAGTTGATATCGTAGGTATGGTTGTATACAACATCCATCACCACGCCCATGCCCGCCCCGTGAATCGCGGAAACCATCTGCTTGAATTCCCGCACGCGGACCTCTCCGTTGAACGGATCCGTGGAGTAGCTTCCCTCCGGCGCGTTGTAGTTCTTCGGGTCATAGCCCCAGTTATACTCACCCGCCGGATCCGCCTCATTCACGGTCGCGTAGTCATACACCGGCTGCAGATGCACATGCGTCACACCCAGCTGCTTCAGATAATCGATACCGGTGCTCACGCCGGAAGCGTTGGTCAGCCCTGTTTCGGTAAACGCGAGATACTTGCCCGGCCATTTGCTGCCGCTCAGCGCGACGGAGAAATCCCTCACGTGCACTTCCCACACGGATGCCTGCTGATAGGTCTTTATGCCGGAATACCATTGATCCGCGTCAAAGCCTTCGGGATCCGTACGGGAAAGATCCGTCACCATGCCGCGGTCGCCGTTCACGCCCAGCGTGCGCGCGTAGGGGTCCACGGCTTCCTGCGCCCCGGCGGATGTCGTTACCGTGTAGGTATAATACGTGCCGTGTCCGCACGGAACCGTCAGGCTCCATACGCCGTGATCCGTGTACGCCATCTGCTCCCGCGCGTAGGCATCACAGTCATTTCCCGCCTCAAAAAGGTTCAGCACCACTTCCGAAGCCGTAGGCGCCCAGATCTTGAAGGTCGTTTCGCTTCCGTTGATCACAGCGCCCAGGTCATCCCCGTCATAGGTATAGTTTGCGATAAAATCAGCGCTGTCAAATATCTCCGTAGGCAGCACATCCTTGCTGCCGTATCCGTCAATCTCCACGGTATAAGGTTTGGTAACGTCCATCGGTTCCTCCGTCGTAATCACACCCAGCACAACCTTGTTGCCGAGGCTGGACAGCTTTTTGATGCCGATCTCCCGCCCGTCCTGCTTCACGCGCACGGCGCTGAGATCCTCAATACGCGCCGCGGGCGCGATCACATACCGTATCTGGTCCGGCGCGATCATGCCGGCCATCTTGAATTTGCGGATTTCCTCCAGCGTTTTCCCGCCGTCCGTGCTGGAATAAACAGCTCCGTCGCCGGTCTTCAGCCAGATTTCCGTTTCCGGGCCGTTCAGCTCCACAAAGCGGTCATCGGCGAAATCCTTCACGGCGTTTCCCCACGCGCTCCCGCCGGGATCGGAGCAGCCTGTGCGCACGATAAAGCCGGCTTCACGCACATCGGGGTCAAAATACGCCCGGCACATAAAGCCGTATTCACACTCCGTGAAAAGATAGCCTTTCCCGTCACCGCCGGACGGCCAGATCCACACGTCCGAGGTCGCGATATCCGCGTCGCCGGCCCAGTAGATTGTAAGCGCGTTCTTTCCGGCTTCCCCGGCATCCTCCGCGTATGAC
>JAKSQH010000085.1 GCA_024404245.1 Clostridia bacterium | reverse complement strand
GCCAGAGAACCGATCAGACCGATGTTAGGACCTTCAGGCGTTTCAATGGGGCAGATACGGGCGTAATGGCTGTAGTGCACGTCGCGGACCTCGAAGGAGGCGCGGTCACGGTTCAAACCGCCGGGGCCGAGGGCGCTCAGACGGCGCTTGTGTGTCAGCTCAGCCAGCGGGTTGGGCTGATCCATGAACTGGGACAGCTGGGAGGAACCGAAGAATTCCTTGATCGCCGCGCTTACGGGGCGGATGTTGATCAGATCTCCGGGCTTTACGTCAACGCTGTCCTGAATGCTCATACGTTCACGGACCACGCGCTCCAGACGGCTCAGACCGATACGGATCTGGTTCTGAAGGAGTTCGCCGACGCTGCGGAGACGACGGTTGCCCAGATGGTCGATGTCATCGGTATGGCCGATGCCGTAGGGCAGACCGATCATATAGCTGATGGAGGAAACGATATCGTCGGGGATAATGTGCTTCGGTACAAGCGCGGCGACGTTCTCCTTCACGGCCTGGAACAGCTGATCAGGCTCGACGTTTTCAATGATTTCCTTCAGGGTGGGCAGATGGACCATTTCCAGAATGCCCGCTTCCTTCGGGTCAAAAGGCAGGAAACCGGCGGCATCGACAAAGTTGTTGCCGATTACACGGCGGATTTCGCCTTCGCATTCGATATTGACGACGTTGATACCCGCGTTCTGAATCGCGCGCGCGACATCAAGACGGATGGTATCGCCCTTACGGACCATGATTTCACCGGTACGCGGATCAGCAATGTCTTCCGCGGCGATATGCCCGTTGATACGGGTCGCGACGGAAAGCTTCTTATTATATTTATAGCGGCCGACGCGCATCAGGTCATAACGCTTGGCGTCAAAGAAGAGGCTGTTGAAGAGATTTCCGGCGCTTTCGGCGCTGGCGGGCTCGCCGGGCTTCTGACGCTTGTAGATCTCAATAAGTCCTTCTTCCTTGCTCTTCGCGTTGTCACCCTTCATCAGGGTGGCATTCAGGCGTACGTCATCACCGAGCAGGTCAAGAATCTCGGCGTCGGTACCGTAGCCCAGCGCGCGCAGGATGACCGTGATGGGCAGCTTGCGGGCACGGTCAATACGAACCCAGAGCACATCGTTGGAATCCGTTTCGTATTCCAGCCACGCGCCGCGGTTCGGGATAATCTGGGAGGAGAACAGCTCTTTGCCCGCTTTGTCGAGCGTCTTGTCAAAATAGACGCCGGGAGAGCGGACCAGCTGACTGACGATTACACGCTCAGCACCGTTAATAATGAAGGTACCGTGGTCGGTCATGAGGGGGAAGTCACCCATGAAAACATCGGACTCTTTGATTTCGCCGGTTTCACGGTTTTTGAGACGTACAAAAAACTTGAGCGGCGCGGCATAGGTCATGTCGCGTTCACGGCACCGTTCCAGGCTGTTTTTCGGCTCCTCAAGAGAATAGTCGACAAAATCCAGCACCAGATTACCGTTGTAATCGGTGATCGGAGACACATCGGCCAGTACCTCGCGGAGATCTGTATCCAGAAAGCGTTGATAGGAGTTCTTCTGAACCTCGATCAGATTGGGCATTTCAAGAACTTCATCAATGCGGGAGAAACTCATTCGGTCGCGGAGTTTCCCCATGTGGACCTCGTGCACCATGTAAGATATCACCCCTTATTCAGTCCGACCAGAACCTGTCCGGAAACAACCGTTAATTTGTGCTTGCATTTTTCATCTGAACCGTGTAAAATGACACGCACAGGAAAAACGGATCAGCACCCAGACGATACTGATGCAATTTTAAATTCTATCACAGCATGAGGAAGATGTCAATGGTATTATTACATATAAATAACAGGAAACAAAATTTTTCGACCGGGGCATGCACCGGAATGGACCGCAGGAAGCAGACAAGCAGGATTCTTCCGCTTCTTTTTTTTACTGCTCTGCTGATTTTGGCTGTGACCGGCGCCGGAGCCGTTTATGTGAAACCGTCGCCCACGCCCGTGCCGGAATGGGGGCTTCCGCTGGAGGACGGATATCCGGCCGTTATTGACAGATTCCATGATCCGGAGGCGTATCCGGATTTCACTTTTGCGGACGACGCGGAACTGCTGGAAATCATCTTTCCGAATGTGCGGGACTGCGACAGCACAGTCATCCGTACGGGAAACGAGGTATGGATGATTGACAGCGCGGACAAGGGTGTTATGGCGGGACGCGTTATTGATACACTGAAGAAATTCCGGATCGATAAAATCGATACGCTGATCATCACCCACCCGCATCACGATCATATGAACGGACTGAAAGAGATCAACGATGCCGTACCGGTCGGGCGGATGCTGATATGCTTCCCGGAGGACTGCACGCAGCACATCATAAACGCCGCCGTGCTCTGCGCGGAGCGCGGTATTCCGATAGAACACTATGATCACGGGGATACATTTAATATCGGAAACGCGAGTATAGAGGTATGGCGGCAGTATGAGGAAAAGTGGACAATTAACAACCAGAGCGCGATATACAGGCTGACATGCGGTGAAAGAAGTATGCTGTTCCTGGCTGACGCTGAGGATAAGCAGCAGAGGCTGCTGGCCGATACCGCCGCGCCGGAGTGGCTGAACTGCGATATCATGCGCTACCCGCACCACGGCAAGACAGCAATGGCTGAAAAGCTTTATACGGCAATCAATCCTTACTTTGTGACGGTGACGAACCATGCCCGCGGCGGTGAAGCCTGGTATTACCTGGGCTGCAAGCATGTGCCTACGGCATATACGGTATCCGCCTATATCAGGCTGACAACGGACGGAAAACACTGGATCGCGGAACAGGTTCAATGAATGAACGGGGAGCATTTGCGGGAGGGAACACGTGTCCCTCCTTTTTCTGTTACGATGTGTAAAAAACGTTGACATTGCAGGGCTGACGTGATAAGATACATGAGTTGTTGCATGCTCATTGGGAAGTGCGCTCTTTTTAGGGTGCGCTTTTCGGGAGAGGAAAGGAGGTCTGATGCGCATGGAAAGGCTGAAATCGAGCAGCCGGAAAGTAACCGGAGTGAAACAGGTGACGCGCGCGCTGAAGGCCGGTAAGCTTACTCTCGTGTATGTGGCCAACGATGCGGATACGTTCCTGTATCAGCAGATCGTGCGCGCGGCTGAAGAAGCCGGCGTGCCATGCGTACGGGTCGCGTCCATGAAGGAGCTCGGTATCGCATGCGGTGTGGATGTGTCCGCCGCCGCTGCCGGGATCCTCAAATAACTTTGCCTTTAAGATCCTGAGGGTTGCGGGATCTTTCAGGATATTTTTCAGGAGGTGCTCTCATGCCCACAATTAATCAGCTTGTCCGCAAGGGTCGTGAACGGGCTACCAAAAAGTCCACCGCCCCCATTCTGCAGTCCTGTCCGCAGAAGCGCGGCGTGTGCCTGAGCGTCAAAACGATGACGCCCAAAAAGCCTAACTCTGCTCTTCGGAAGATCGCGAGGATCCGCCTGACGAACTCCATCGAAGGTACCTGCTACATCCCCGGTATCGGCCACAACCTGCAGGAGCATAGCGTTGTGCTGATCCG
>JAKSQH010000084.1 GCA_024404245.1 Clostridia bacterium | reverse complement strand
AGGGCCTTCCGCTTGCCTACAACAAGGATATGCAGGAAGACAAGGAAGCCTTCTTTGATACCCGCGACACGCTGGTCAAGGGGCTGACCGTTTTCACCGCCATGCTGCGCACCGTAACCTTCCGCAGGGATGTGATGGAAAAAGGCGCGTCCGGCGGATTCACCAACGCGACGGACTGCGCCGACTATCTTGTGAAAAAGGGCGTTCCCTTCCGTGACGCGCACAAGGTTGTGGGCGAGCTGGTCGCTCACTGCCTGAATGAGAACAAAGCACTGCTGGATCTCACGCTGGATGAACTGAAGCGGTTCCATCCGGCTTTTGAGCAGGACGTGTTTGACGATCTGAGCATGATATCCTGCGTCGAAAAGAGAAGGATCCCGGGTGCGCCCGCTCCCGACATGGTGGAAGCCGCCATTGCCGAAGCGGAAGAAAGACTGCGTAACTGAAGGAGCTGATCAGTCTGATCGTACTTGGCATCGACCCCGGATACGCGCTGATGGGCTGGGGTGTCGTTGAAACAGACGGCAGTCATATGCGGCTGATCGCCTACGGATGTATTGAAACAAAAGCCGGTCAGCCCATGCAGCACCGTCTCCGTACGCTGCAGCTCGGTATCCGTGATCTTCTGAATATTTATCATCCGGACGACGTCGCGTTTGAAGAGCTGTTCTTCGCCCGCAATGTCACAACAGCGCTCATGGTCGGCGCCGCGCGCGGCGCGGCGATTATCTCCGCCACGGAATACACCGAGAACCTGTATGAATACACACCCATGCAGATCAAGCAGGCTGTCACGGGTTACGGCAAGGCGGACAAAAAACAGATTCAGCAGATGGTGAAGCTTCTGCTCCGCATGGACGAGATACCGAAACCGGACGACGCGGCGGACGCGATCGCGTGCGCCATAACGCACTGCCAGGCCGGCATCTCAAAAGAACAGTTCAAGATGAAATAACCACGGAGGCAACTGATGTACGCTTTTATCGAAGGCGAGGTCTGTGAAAAGACCAACGGCTCCCTTGTGCTGCTGGCCGCGGGCGTGGGCTGGCAGATTTCCTGCTCCATGACAACGCTACAGGCGGCTCCCGCGATCGGGCAGACCATGCGGTGCTATACTTTCCTTTCCGTGCGTGAGGACGCGATGGAGCTGTTCGGCTTCGCCACAAAAGAAGAAAAGGAAATGTTCACGCAGCTGACATCCGTTTCCGGCATCGGCCCGAAAACGGCGCTCGGCGTACTCGGCAGCATGCCGCTGCGTGACCTGTCCCTCGCGATTCTGATGGGGGATGTGAACGCGCTTTCCCGCGCGCCGGGCATCGGTAAGAAAACCGCCCAGCGGATCGCGCTGGAACTGAAGGACAAGATTACCCAGGCGGATGTCTCCGCCGTTGCCGACAGCGGCAGCGGAAGCGCCGCTGTGCTGCCCGTGACGGACAGCGTGACGGAAGCGCTTGAAGCACTCACCGCGCTCGGCTACTCATCTACGGAAGCACGCGGCGCGATCGCGAAGGTCAAAGATCAGAGTGACCGGCCCGAAGAACTGATCCGTCTGGCACTGCGCTCCATGGCGGGAATGTGAGGATAACATGGATGACAGACTGATGAACGGTTCCTTTATGACGGAAGACAGCTCCGTGGAGCAGACGCTCCGGCCGAAAACCCTGCGTGAGTATGTAGGCCAGCAGGCGATCAAGGACAGCCTCGGCATTTATATTCAGGCGGCGCTCTCCAGGCATGACGCGCTGGACCATATGCTGCTTTACGGCCCTCCCGGGCTCGGCAAAACAACGCTGGCGTGCATTGTGGCAAGTGAAATGGGCCAGAGCATCCGCGTCACCAGCGGCCCGGCGATTGAACGGCCCGGCGATCTCGCGTCCATTCTGAGCAATCTGAACGCGGGCGATGTGCTGTTCATTGATGAAATTCACCGTCTCTCCCGTCAGGTGGAGGAAGTGCTTTATCCCGCGATGGAGGATTACGCCATCGATATCATGATCGGCAAAGGACCGACCGCGCGTTCCATCCGCGTCGATCTGCCGAAGTTCACGCTGGTCGGCGCCACCACGCGCGCGGGTCAGCTGTCTGCGCCTCTGCGTGACCGCTTCGGCATGCTTTTCCGGCTTGAAATGTATACGCCCGCGGAGCTGGCCGGCATCATCGAGCGCAGCGCCGGCATCCTGGGTGTGGACGCCGAACCTGACGGCATTCTGGAAATCGCCCGGCGCAGCCGCGGCACACCGCGTATCGCCAACAGAATGCTCAAGCGGGTGCGTGACTACGCGCAGGTGCGCGGCGGCGGGCAGATCACCCGTGCTGTCGCGCGTGAAGCGCTTGAGATGCTGGATGTTGACGAGCTTGGGCTGGACCGTGTGGACAGGAACGTGCTCGGATGCATGATGGATAAGTTCGGCGGCGGCCCCGTCGGGCTGGATACGCTTGCCGCCACCACCGGCGAGGATGCCGTTACCATTGAGGATGTGTATGAGCCGTATCTGATGCAGCTCGGTTTCATCATGCGCACCCCCCGCGGCCGCGTCTGCACACCCGCGGCATGGCAGCACATGAATAAACAGATGCCTTCCTCCGGAACCGCCGACACGCAGCTGCGGATGGATATCTGATCATACTTCGAGGCAATGACTGATGAAAACAAGCGATTTTGATTATTTTCTCCCGCAGGAACTGATTGCCCAGACACCCGCGGAACCCCGCGATCACAGCCGTCTGCTGGTCTATCACAGGAAGAACGGCTCCATTGAGCATAAGCATTTCTATGACATCGCGGATTATCTCAATCCCGGTGACGCCCTGGTCATCAATGAAACCAAGGTCATCCCCGCGCGTCTTCTCGGCGTTAAGGAGGAAACGGGCGTTCCGGTTGAGGTTCTGCTGTTGCGGCGTCTCAATACCACGGACTGGGAGGCTCTGGTCCGCCCCGGGCGCAGGCTGAAGCCGGGCACATTCTGCTCTTTCGGCAACGGCGCGCTGCGCTGCGAGATCCTCGGCAACGTGGAGGAGATCGGCGGCCGTACCGTTCGTTTCTCCTTTGACGGCGTCTTTGAGGAAATACTGGACCGTCTCGGCGAAATGCCGCTTCCGCCCTATATCCATGAAAAGCTGGAGGACGCGTCCCGTTACCAGACCGTATACGCGAAGCAGGAAGGCTCCGCGGCCGCGCCGACCGCCGGGCTGCACTTCACGCCGGAACTGCTGGAACGCGTCCGTGCCAAAGGCGTTACCGTTGTTCCCGTGCTTCTCCACGTCGGTCTCGGCACCTTCCGCCCGGTGAAGGAGGACGATGTCGATAACCATGTGATGCACAGCGAATACTGTCAGGTTACGGAAGAAGCCGCGGTTACGCTGAACCGGATCCGCCGTGAAGGCGGACGCATCGTCTGCGTCGGCACCACATCCGTAAGAACGCTGGAAACAATGGCCACGGAGGACGGCATCGTCCACGCCGGCGCGAAGGACACGGCTATTTTCATCAAACCCGGCGTAAAAATCAAAGCGGTTGACGCGCTGATCACCAACTTCCACCTTCCGCAGTCCACGCTGCTGATGCTGATCAGTACGCTCATGGGGCGCGAGGAGGCGCTGGCAACGTATCGTGTCGCCGTGGAAGAAAAATACCGTTTCTTTTCCTTCGGTGACGCCATGTTTATTGAATGATCCGGAAATGCCCTGTTTAGTGAGTGACCCCTTGACACACAAGGAAAAAGAGGCTACAATATACAAGTCTTACAAGTCTTCAAGGGCTTGATGCGGGACATGCAGGTGTAGCTCAATGGCAGAGCTCCAGCTTCCCAAGCTGGTCACGTGGGTTCGATTCCCATCACCTGCTCCAATCCGCATCAAAGACTTGAAAACAAGCATATCATGCTTCGTTGAAGCGACAAATTCAGGAGGGAAAACCAATGGCAAAGGGACATTATGAACGGACTAAGCCCCATGTAA
>JAKSQH010000083.1 GCA_024404245.1 Clostridia bacterium | reverse complement strand
GTTATACAAGCTTGCTCCGAAGCAGCGCAATCTCTTCCGCGGATAAACCTAAATGGTTGAAATACCGCGCGGTATTTCCATACTGTTCAGTAAACAGCCGCAAAAATTCCGACATAAACGCTTCGCACGGCGTGACGATATTCATATCGATCTCAGGGAAGTTCTGATGAACCAACGCCAACCGTTCTCTTCCGTATTCCCGGGTTAACACATAATCCTGAATGATATCAGCCGTGCCAACTTCCGCGTGCATCAGCAGGATGGCAGATACAACACCGGTACGGTCCTTCCCCGCGGTGCAATTGAACATCACACCGGTTTTCGCGTTTGCAATACACCGGAATATATGAACCATTTCCTTCGCATTGGCAATACGCATATAGCTACGGGGCACTTCATCCACCGATTCGGGGATGCCGCTTCCTTCATCAATCGGAAAGTTAAAATATGTAAAGCCTTCTTTCGCTGCAAATCCACTCGGCTTTCTTTGCGTGTCCTTTACACTGCGCATATCGATAATCGTTGTTATTCCTTGCTCTTTCAGAAACCGGCAATCATCTGCTGACGGATAATTCTGAACGTCACTGCGTAATAATACGCCTGTTCTTGTGAAACTGCCGGACAGCGTATGATATCCGCCCAGATCCCTGGTGTTCTGCGTAGTCTGCAACAGGCTTCTGTAATGTTTCATCGATCCTTTTCCTTTCAGCTTGCACGGTACCGGCTCAATATACATAATCTCCGCACGGTCTGCAAGAGCATTATAACATAAAGTTGTTTTGCACCGTGGAAAACAAAACGGGAACGGATTGATATGAATGTTAATCATTTACTTTGTCTGTGGTATAATAACATCATGCAGAGAACCGCTTGCCTCAGATGTCCTGACAGCCAATCCGGGCCGGACATTGTGGAGGCAATCCCGGTACGGCTCCGGCATACGGCAGGGTGAATCTGCCTTCTATGCCGAGGTGTGGCTGGCGCGCCGGACTGTGTACACGATTCTTCCCGGACGCGCGAGTTTACCGGAAAACCGGATCAAAACCTAAGCAGGACGGAGATGACAGAATATGCTGCCGGGATTTCTTACGGAAAAACTGAAAGAACAATATGGCGATATTTCCGATATTATCGGAGGCTATACCCGGAAACGCCGGACCACGCTCAGAGTCAATACCCTGAAAAGCAGTCCGGAGGAAGTGGCGGAAGCGTTGACCGCGGCCGGTATACATTTTGAAGTTTCTCCTTTTTCTCCGATTGCGTTTCTGCTGACAGAGGCTACGGAGAAGGAGATTATGGCACTGCCGCTTTTTGCGGAGGGCCGGATCTATCTGCAGAGTTATTCCTCTATGCTGCCGCCTCTGGTACTTGCCCCGGCGGAAGGGGATGACATTCTGGACATGGCGGCTGCTCCCGGCGGGAAAACAACCCAGATGGCAGCCATGACCGGAAACCGGGCTTCCATTACAGCCTGCGAACGGCATCCGATACGGGCGGAAAAACTGAAGCATAATCTGGAAGTGCAGGGTGCCGGAAAAGTGTTTGTGATGGTTACAGACGCACGGCAGCTGGACGATTTCTTTTCCTTCGGGAAAATCCTGCTGGATGCACCGTGCTCGGGCAGCGGGACTGTTTTCGCGGACGATCCGAATCTGGAGAAAACACTGACACCGGCACTGGTCGGAAAGTGCCGGAATACGCAGCTTGCCCTGCTGAAAAAGGCGATCCGTCTGCTTAAAAAGGGCGGGACGCTGGTCTATTCCACCTGTTCCATTCTGAAAGAGGAAAACGAGGAAATTGTGAAAGCAGCCATTAAAGGAACCGGCGTTGAAATCACGCCCGTCGAATTGCCGGGCACGGAACAGCTTCCGCTTCTCCCGGTTACGCTGCCCGGAACGCTGTGCGTGAGACCGACGGAAGAATATGAAGGGTTTTTTGTGGCGAAACTGACAAAAATGTGAGGCGGAAAATGAGCATGACTTTGTTTCTGTGCAGCAGCCCGACCACACCCGGGACGGATTGCTATGTGCTGGACCTCAGGAATCATTTTATTGATGAACTGAAGATATCGCTGCCGGAAAAGATACGACTGCTCTTTGTCGCGTCTTCTCCGGATGAGTATGAAAAGACCGGGATGTACGCGGATGGCGTCCGGCAGGCTTTTGAAACGGCAGGATTCTGCGTGGAGAAGATGACACTGCTCGACAGGAGAAACGCGGGAAAAACGGAAACACTGCTGAAAGAACACAACACGGTTTTTCTGGCCGGCGGTCATGTGCCGACACAAAACGCATTCTTCGCGGATATCGATTTGAAAGGAAAACTCTCCGGTTATAACGGTGTGATCATCGGATGCAGTGCCGGAACCATGAATATGGCGGAAGTTGTGTATTGTCCGCCGGAAGAACCGGGTGAAGCATCGGACCCGGATTTTAGCCGTTTCCTGCCGGGACTGGGGCTGACAAGACTACAGGTTTTTCCGCACTGGCAGTATGAACGGACCCTGGTGATTGACGGCTTGAGGAACGTTGAAGATATTGCATTGCCGGACAGCGTGGGGCATACCTTCTATGCGCTGACAGACGGAAGCTATATTCTCAGCCGGAACGGCAAGGAGGAAATAAGAGGGGAGGCCTACCGGATCCATAACGGATATATCACGCAAATTTCCGCTGAAGGAGAAACCGTTTTGCCTGAGGGTTGAGACACGCGGGAATTGGTTTACCGGTTATATACGTGTACATGAAGGAGACAAGAATATGACAGAGATCAGATATGTTACGGAAGACGATCAGGCGTTCTGGTTTACGCTGGACAGACATCTGCCTGAAAATGAATTCCACAATAAAGTGCGGAACAGGCAGGGGTATGTACTGCTGGAAGACGGCGTGCCGGCGGGTATTCTGCGATATAACCTGTTCTGGGACAATACACCTTTTTGTACGATGCTTTATGTGCGGCAAAATGTGCAGCGGAAAGGGTACGGACGTCTTCTGATGGAACACTGGGAAAGTGAAATGAAGACGCTGGGCTACGGGATGATTATGACATCCACCCAGGTGGATGAGACCGCGCAGCACTTTTACAGAAAACTGGAATATAAGGACTGCGGGGGATTGCTGCTGGATATTTCCGGCTATGAACAGCCGATGGAAATGTTCCTGTGCAAAGCGTTACAGTAGATAGCCCGCCTGCGAAATATGCCGGCAGGAAAAAGGTTATTCAGGAAGATTATAAAGGGCATCGTCCGTTACCGGATGATGCCCTTTGCAGCGTTATTCCGCTTTATGATTTTCTTTTCTTCGCTGCGACAGACAACAGCAGGATCATACCGATGCTGCCCAGCATGAGGATTACCAACAACGCGGGATTGGTGCTGTCACCGGTCGGCGGCGTGGGTTTGTTCACCGCGAAGGTTGTTGACGCGCTGCCGTCTTTGGAAACGATTGTCAGCTTATGTTTACCGATGCTCAGCGTTTTGATGAACTTCCGGTTGAACGTGATCACCGTGGATCCGGATTCGGCGGTATAGTATTTCCGGGCAACCGTCTTTCCGTCCACTTCAATATGATCAAATTTGCTGAAGTCGGCATCGGAAGCAAACTTCGCGGAATCCGCGTCCGTGTAAACAGTCTGGTTCATACCGATGATGATCCTGTACGGGACCGGTCCCGCGGGTTCCACTTTGATAATCAGGCTTACGGTCTTTGTTTCGCCGCCTTCTGTATAACGTATTTCCACGGATGTATCCGTTACGGAAAGAGCTCCGGAAGGTGTGAACGTATAGTCCGTTACGGGCTTGCTGCTGCCGTCGCTGTAGGCCGCGGTAATGATCATACCCGCTTTGTCAAAGGTTTCACCTTCGATATAGGTGGTCTTTACCGGCGCTTTCGAAACACTGATTCCGGTCAGAACCGGTGTCGGCGGAATGATTTCTTTGAAGCAGGCTTTGATCTCCGCATCGGCGGTACCGAGGGTGAACTGATCGTCCGTCACGGTCACGCCGCCGCTGAGCACTTCCCAGTGATCGAACTCATAACCGTCCGCGGGAACGGCTGTCAGCGTGACAGGCGTGCCGGCAATTCCGCTCGCGGGATCGGCGCTGCCGGTGCCGTGGCCGTCATCCGTTACGGTCACAGTATAGGTATCCGGAATGATTTCTTTGAAGCAGGCTTTGATCTCCGCATCGGCGGTACCGAGGGTG
>JAKSQH010000082.1 GCA_024404245.1 Clostridia bacterium | reverse complement strand
TCACGGTGAAGGTAACGGGCGAAGGCCTGAAGTACCAGTGGCAGTACAGGAAGACCGCCGACGGCACCTGGGCGAACACCACAGCGACGGGCTACAACACCGCCACGCTGACGGTGCCGGGTACCGCGAGCCGGAACGGCTACCAGTACCGCTGCGTCATCACGGACAAGAACGGCAAGAAGGTCACATCCAACACGGTAACCCTCACGGTGCAGTAAACAGAAAAAGAGATCAGACCGGACGGCAAACGCCGCCCGGCCTGATGGGATGATTAAGCGAAAGCGATGTGTCAGATCTGACACATCGCTTTCGCTGTATAAAAAGAAGACTGGCAGACAAAGGTAGAACTCCAGAACGGTTTCTGTCCCCGCGAGGGGCGTGAGATAAAGGATACGCTGGCGACAAGCTATGCGGTGTGTACACGGGTTTCTGTCCCCGCGAGGGGCGTGAGATAAAGGATACGCTGGCGACAAGCTATGCGGTGTGTACACGGGTTTCTGTCCCCGCGAGGGGCGTGAGATAAAAGCAACAAGAACAAGGAAGAAAGACAATGACGAAAATGGAACGCGTTCTTACTACACTCCGCGGGGAAACACCCGACCGGCCGCCCGTATGCTTCTGGCAGCACTTCGGCGCGCCGGAACCGCGGCAGACGGTTGCCGAGCATGTGAAATTCTATCAGGAAAGCGGCGAGGATATCCTGAAGATGATGTGCGACGAATTCTTTGAATATCCGCTGCAGGGCGCGAAGACGCCCGCCGATTTCCTCGCGCTGCGTCCGCTGGGCCGTGATTCGTATTATGTGCGCGGGCAGGTGGAACGCGCTACGCAGATTAATGAAGCATTGAAGGGTGAAGTGTTTTCGCTGTATAACGCGTTCTCCCCGTACGCGTCTCTTAAGCACGCCATGGGAGACGAGGCGAGCATCTGCGCTGGGTCAGCGAGGCCATGGATGAATAAGGTGACGCGTTATCTTTTCAGCAGGAAGGTCGCAGCTTCGTCCGCGGCGTGGATGATCCAGGCCAGCGGGAAATCCTGAAAAGCGTTGCTCACATCACGCACGACTGACGGGCTCGCGTCCGCGAAACCCATGTGGCAGTTGATCGCGACGGCTTCATCCTTCTCAAGCCTCATGAAATACTGCACCTGATAGACGGACTTGGAACCGTGGCCGCCGAAATGCAGGGATTCATTGATAACATATACGGGCACCTGCTGCCACTCACCGTTGATCTTCTGGTTGCGGTACTCCGTTTTATACAGTTTACATTTGCATACATCGTGGAACAGCGCGGCAATGGCCAGTGATTCATCATCAACGGACGCTTCGGTCAGGGCCCGCAGCTTCAGCGCGTAATCATATACGTCCAGCGAATGCTGGCAGAGCCCGCCCTTATAGGCTCCGTGAAATTTCGTGCTGGCCGGGGCCTCAAAGAAATCCACGGCGCTCAGCCAATTAAGCAATCCGTCCAGGCCGGGCCGGTGTATGACGGACTGACAGATATCCAGGAATTTTTGTTTCTGTTCTTCAAGATCAAGCTCCATAAAGGCACCTCCCGGGGAAAATCATAGCAGATATCCGAACGATAAACAACATGAAAAAGCCGCGCGGAACAGCCGCTGAAAATATTATGATCCGCTTTGCCGGGCTGTAATTTCACCCTTCTTTTTGCCGGGCCCGT
This sequence comes from Clostridia bacterium, assembly GCA_024404245.1. Taxonomy (GTDB): domain Bacteria; phylum Bacillota; class Clostridia; order Christensenellales; family Aristaeellaceae; genus Aristaeella. Next base: position 2,695 of record JAKSQH010000082.1, on the reverse strand, counting down.
AGCCGAAGCGGAAACGGATCGCGCCTTCCGGGCACACGGCGCGGCAGCGGCCGCAGCGGATGCACTCGGCGGAGTTCGGGCTTTTACACGGATCCACGTCCATGGGGCATTCCGCGGCGCATTTACCGCAGTGCTTGCACTTTTCATCATCCACTTCCAGATGATAGGCGCTGATTTTGTTGAGCATGCCGTAAATCGCGCCCAGCGGGCAGGCAACCTTGCAGAAGAACCGGCAGATGAACATACAGCCTATCAAGGTAACAGCCAGAACGGCGATCTTCCACCGGAACAGCGGCCCTGCCAGCTGACGCAGGCTTTCGTTTGCCAGCAGGAGAGGGACCCCGCCCTCAAGTGTGCCCACCGGGCACACATACTCACAGAACGCCGGCTCACCCGTTCCGGTAAAGTCCGTAACAAAAACGGGCACAATAAACACAAGCACGAGCATCAGATATTTGATGTACGTAAAGATTTTCGGCAGACGCAGCTTTTTGACGGGAATCTTATGGATCAGCTCCTGGATAAGGCCGAACGGGCAGAGAAAGCCGCAGAGCCAACGCCCCATCAGGACGCCGAACGCCAGAATGACGCCGACCGCGTAGAAGCTGAAGCTGAAATCCATATTGCCGTTCACGGTCTGTAGCGCGCCGACGGGGCAGGAGAATCTCGCCGCCGGGCAGGAATAGCAGTTCATCCCGGGAACGCAGAATTTCTTCCAGTCCCCTTTGTTGATGACGCCCTTGAGGAGATTGCCCGGGTCCGAGTTGATAAACCCGAAGGCGACAATCTGGCACAGCTTCCTGCGCGCGGCCTGCATGAAGGGCCTGTTATGAATTTTCCTTTGATACCGTTCTTTCAGGCTCACGCGCGTCACCCCAATCCGACGCACTGCCAGCAGATGTTGATCGCCTTGTTCAGCACGGTCCGCCACTCCTCGCGCGCGTATTCCGGCGCTGTGCCGTACACAATGAAGCCCGCCGCGATCAGCAGCACGGCGATCCAGCAGATGTTCCGCGCGGCGGAATGACTCTTTTTCATGATCACGTTATCCTTCCCTTTGTTCTGATAACCCGCGGGCATCCGGCGCGTTACCTGCCGAGCAGCCTGTCCACCTTTTCTATGTATGCCTGCAGATACGCGCCGAGCACGGGACTGTCGACAAAATTGCCGTTGGTGTCAAGGAAATATGTTGTCGGGGTACCGATCAGCATATCGGTCAGAGGATTCAGCGTATCATTGTTCAGCAGATTCACGAAAGAAGCGCCGGACAGATCCAGAATCTTACGGGCACGGGAAAAAGTCGGGTCGTCCGGCGTCAGAACGTCAAAAATCAGGCCGATGACCTGTACGTTTTCGGGCAGCTCCTCAGACCATGCCGCGATATCAGGCATTTCCGCGATACAGGGGGAGCAGTCGGTTGCCCATACATGCAGCACGGTCAGCTCCGCGTCGGCGAAGATCGACGCGTCCACGGCGTTGCCGTCCATGTCCACGGTGCTGAGACCGGCCAGGGGAGAGACGGCTGTTTCCGCTATGGCGCCGGCGGATGCCGTAACCGCCGCCAGCAACAGAATCATGAGGAGACTCAAAATCCGTTTTTTCATATTCGTTTACTCCGGAATCATTAATATCGTACCGTGTGTGAAAGCCGGACCGGAAGCCCCGCGGACCTGTTCCGCTCCTGTATTCACGCTTCCGCTCTGTTGTTCAAAGATAGCATGGCGGGTTGCCCGTGTCAAGATGAAAGAATGATACGGATGTGACACATAATTTACTGTTTTCACGCCGGATTTATTGTGATTACACGCGTGTTATGGTAAAATGACTCAAAACAGGTGAAGAATGATAACCGGAGGCGGAATATGGCGGACATATCCTATAAACAGACGAGCCATGCTATTCTGAAGATTCTGCAAAGGTATACGGATGAGGATCACCGGCTTAAGCAGCAGGATATTATTGATCTTGTTGAGCGGGAGACCGGGCAGGTTCACGCGCGCAAGAGCATCCGCAAGGACCTGCAGGAGCTGCTTGACGCCGGCTACCCGGTTCATTACGCGAAAGGCTGGTTTTATGAGCACGAGTTCTGCCCCGCGGAGCTGAACCTGATTGTTGACAGCCTGCGTTCGGCGGCGGGCATCACCGCGAGCCAGCGGGATGAGCTGATCCGTAAGGTTTCGCGCCTCGGCGGGGAATGGTACGCGAATGACGAGACCAACACGCAGCTGCGCCCCGCGAACCCGCAGTTCCTCTATTCTCTGGATGTGCTGCACGAAGCCGTGAAATCCGGCAGAAAAGTGATTTTCTATTACGGCAATTACGATATTGACAAGCAGCTTCATTACCGCTGCCGGGATGACGGGAACCCCAGGGACTATCTGATCAACCCGTATCATATCCTGACCACCAACGGCCGGTATTACCTGATCTGCAATGTGGACAAGTATGACACCATCGCCCATTTCCGTGTTGAGCGGATCATGGATATTCAGATGACCGATCAGCCGATCAAGCCGCTGGAGCAGGTCAGCGGCTGCGAGAAGGGCATTGATATCCAGCGCTATGTCAACGACCACCCTTATATGTACAACGGCAAGCCGAAGAACCACACCTTCCTGGCGAAAGCCGAGGCGCTCAATGACATCTTTGACTGGTTCGGCATGGAAAGCCATATCGAGCCGGCCGGTGAGGACGT
>JAKSQH010000081.1 GCA_024404245.1 Clostridia bacterium | reverse complement strand
CCATGCCGCCGCAGTCCACGTTATCCATCACCTTGCCGTTGCCGATGCGCAGGAATGCGTACACAATGCCTTCCTGTTTGTCGCCCAGCAATGTGGCAATACGGCAGGTGTTCACGGATGTCGGGCACAGGGATGCCATCTTCGGATGCTGGATCACGATCTCCTCCAGAATGCCGATTCCGTCCGTGATGAGGCGCTTCAGGAACGCTTCCGCGCCGTCCTTCCAGTCTTCCTCCGTATATTTCTGAATGCCCTGACCGGAGGAGCCTTCCAGCGGCTTGCCGATCAGCTGCTTTTCATACCGGATCATCTCTTCCAGCTTCGCGATGTCCGTGTTTTCCGTAATCAGCAGCCATTTGCGGTTGACCCATTCACTGAATGTGGCGTTGAACTCGGTCTTGTCATCAAAGAAATGCCAGTATTCCTTGTCGTTCATACGCCGCACAATGTCGTTGGAAATACCGCGGGTGATCACAGTCTTCCGCTGTTCGTCGTTCAGCTTGTACATCTGCGCGATTTTATAGTCGATATACCCGGCGTTATACTTCACCGCGCACTTCAGCATATCGCACAGCAGCCAGATCCGGCCTTTCCCGCTGCGTTTCTTCAGCAGGCCGGTCGTTTTCCACATTGCCTTCCAGTCCATCTTGAAAAGGCGGTCCCAGAAATAACGGATACGGCTCATTTTCGCGGTCCTCCTTATACGTTGAAACGGAAGAGCGTGATATCTCCGTCCTTCATCACATAATCCTTGCCCTCACTGCGCACAAGACCCTTTTCCTTGCAGGCGGCCATGGATCCGTTTTCGTTCAGGGTGTCAAAAGGCACGATTTCCGCGCGGATAAAGCCCTTTTCAAAGTCGGTATGGATCTTGCCGGCGGCCTGAGGCGCTTTGGTGCCTTTCTTAATGGTCCACGCGCGGCATTCATCCTCGCCGGCCGTGAGGAAGGAGATTAGGCCGAGCAGGTCATAACACGCCGTAATCAGCCTGTCCAGACCGCTCTGGCCGATGCCGAGCTCTTCCAGGAACAGTTCTTTTTCATCCGGCGCCATCTGGGCGATTTCTTCTTCAATCGCGGCGGAAATCACGATGATACCGGCGTTCTCCGCGTCGGCGATTTCACGTACGCGGTCCAGATACGGAATCTCGCTTTCATCCTTGCCCAGATCGTCCTCCGCGATATTCGCGGCATAGATCACCGGCTTGGTTGTCAGCAGGAACCACTGGTCCAGAATCTCCTGCTCGTCCTCCGTCACCTCGCAGGTGCGGGCGGGCTTGCCGGATTCCAGATGCGCGTAGATACGTTCCGCCAGCTCGGCTTCCAGCGCGGCCTTCTTGTCGCCGCCGCGGAAATTGCGCACAGCCTTGTCTTTCCTGCGCGTCACCGTTTCCATATCCGCGAAGATCAGCTCCAGATTGATGGTTTCGATATCACGGGCGGGATCAACGGAGCCGTCGACATGGATGATGTTTTCATCCTCAAAGCAACGGACCACATGTACAATAGCGTCGCACTCACGGATATGGCTGAGGAATTTGTTGCCCAGGCCTTCCCCGCGTGACGCGCCCTTCACCAGGCCGGCGATATCCACAAACTCAATGGTCGTGGGCGTCACTTTCTTGGGATGATACATTTCGGCCAGCACATCCAGGCGGCTGTCCGGAACCATGACCATGCCGGTATTCGGCTCTATGGTGCAGAAAGGATAATTGGCAGCCTGCGCGCCCGCTTTCGTAATCGCGTTGAACAGGGTACTCTTGCCTACATTCGGCAGCCCCACGACACCAAGTTTCATATATATCGTGCTCCTTTTCGGAAAAAATAACATAACCTTACATATTATATATGCTCACCGAACGTAACGCAACCCTGAAAAAAGGGAACGCCGGAACGGTTTCCCGCTCCGGCGAATTGTTCCCGCGTTATTCAGCGCGCGCCCTGCTCAAACCAGTCAATCGCGCGCTCGGGCCAGCCCTCCATGCACATGCCGGTGCCGTCGGCAAAGCCGTGCCCGCCCTCCGGACCGATTTCCAGCCGGCACGGTATTCCGGCCTTGTCCAGCGCCGCGGCAAGCTTTTTGGAGTGTTCCGGGTCCACCAGTTCGTCCCCGGCCGCGAGGAAGATCGCCGACGGCGGGAAGCCTTCAACATGTTCCGGAATCTCAAAGCAGCTTTCGCACGCTTCCTTCATGGTGCAGCCCACGGAGCCGTGTGCCATTTCATCCTTATCGTCGCCCTCGTCCCATTCCTCCGCTTCCATCAGCCGGTAGGACGTTACGGGGTAAACCGGGAAACAGGCTTCCGGCTTCGGCAGACCGTAAGCCGCGTAGCCCTTTTCCGTGTTCCACAGGCACACGAGATATCCGCCGGCGGAGAAACCGCAGGTGATGTATCTCGCGGGATTGACACAGAATTCACCGGCGTGTGCCCCAATCAGGCGCATCGCCTTCGCCGCGTCTTCCATCGCGCATACGGCGGCCGCTTCAGTACAGACCCGGTAGGTCAGAATGAACACATGATATCCGCGTTCGTTGAAATGCTGCGCCACCGGCCAGCCCTCGGTCAGGTTCCACACATTCACAAAGCCGCCGCCCGGCACCAGCAGGATGAAAGGACGGCTGTCCGCGGCGGGATCATCGCTCGGGAACCGCACCAGGTTCACGCCTTTCTTTTCCGGTGCCGCCGCGCATTCCTCCGCGGTATAAAGCGGATAGTAATACTGCCCGCGTTCAGCAAGCGTGAACAGGCGCGTAAAGCCCCTGTTCAGGCTGCTCCAGTGCATTTCACGGTCTATTTTTTCCAGTGTCCAGGTATAGAATTCATCCTTACTCAGGTCCCGCGCGCGGATCGCCTCCGGGGCGATTTCCGCGATCAGCGGATCCTCAAGCAGTGATTGCAGTGTACGTTCGTATATGCTTTTCATTTCCGTCATCCTTTCCGATTATAATATTTCATTATATATACGCCGCTGTCACGTGTTTTCGGCACGTTCACACCACGCGGCGCAATAGCCGTCAATACCGGTCCGTTCATACAGCCTGTATGTATACCCGTCTCCGGCGTCTTCGATCTCCGGTCCGCTTTCCCCGATCCTTACGGTAAAGGAATCCAGCGGTCTTGTAAGCCCGTCGCCGGTGCACTTCAGGAAGCTTTCCTTCAGCGTCCACAGCCTGTAGAACATCCCCGCGCGTTCCTCCTCCGCGGTTTTCTCCAGCAGTTCATTCTCCGCCGCGGAGAAAAAGCGTTTCGCCAGTTTATCCGTTTCCTTATCACTGATCTTCTCGATATCGCACCCGACTTCACGCCCGGACATCACGCACATCGCCAGTTCTCCGGAATGTGAAAGGCTGAACCGCCACTCCGGATGATACGCGAAATACGGCTTGCCCTGTTTGCCTGTCAGCACGTGTTCATCGGCACCGGGAATGCCGGCATCCGCGCAGGCCTGATGAAGAAGCCGCCCCGCGGTCAGCGACCGCATCCGGTCCTTTTCAAAGCGGAAGCGCGCCGCCTTTTTCAGCCGGTCGGCCGGCAGCGCGTCAGCGCCTTCACCGGATACCTCCGCGATATAGACACGTGTTTCCGTCATCGGTTTCCCTCCCCGTGTTTCCGCGTCCATCATACAGCGCCGCGGCACGCGATGTCAATTCGGCTTGACATTATCCGCGGTAATTTCTTATACTTACAGTTCAGTATGTTGACCCCGGAGGTTTCGCTATGCCCACGCTCAGACGTTTTTTCGGTACAAAGGCGTTTTACAAATCCGTTCTTGTATTGCTGGTTCCGATCGTCGTCCAGCAGTTTGTTTCCAATTTTGTGTCCCTGCTGGATAATATCATGGTCGGCGCGCTCGGCACGGAATCCATCAGTGCCGCGTCAATCTCCAATACGGTCCTGATGATCTTCAACCTGGCGATTTTCGGCGGGCTGGGCGGCATCGGCATTTTCGGCGCGCAGTTTTTCGGCAAAGGCGATATGGAAGGAATGCGCCATACGCTCCGCTTCAAGCTCTGGTTCAGCGTGATCGCGTCGGTTATCGCCATCGTTGTTTACGCGTGCTTCGGTGAAGCGTTCATCAACGCTTTCCTGCAGGGTGAAGCGGACGGCGGAGACCCGGCGCTCGCGCTGCGTGAAGGCACATCCTACCTAAACATCATGCTGTTCGGTCTGCTTCCGTTCGCGGTGGTGCAGGCTTACGCGAGCACGCTCCGCGAAGCCGGTGAAACCGTCGCGCCCATGGTCGCCTCCGTTGTCGCGATTCTGACCAACCTGTTCGGCAACTGGGTGCTGATCTTCGGCAACCTCGGCGCGCCCGCGCTCGGCGTAAGCGGCGCGGCCATCGCCACGGTCATCTCCCGCTATGTGGAAATGCTGATCGTGGTGATACACGCGCACCGGCATACCGACCGTTACGCGTGCGTCCGTCATCTTTACCGCAAGCTTTCCGTCCCGCGCGCGCTGATGGCGCGCGTCTCCCGCACCGCGCTTCCGCTGCTGGCCAATGAGATCCTCTGGTCGTTCGGCATGACCGTGATCAATCAGCAGTATTCCTCCCGCGGGCTGAACGCCGTAGCCGCGCTGAACATCACCGGCACCGCGTGGAATCTGTTCTGCGTAATCATGTTTGCCATGGGAACCGCCGTTTCCATCATGGTCGGTCAGCGGCTCGGCGCGGGCGAAATTCAGGAGGCGCGGGATGTGGACCGCAAGCTGATTGTACTTAGTGTCACCTGCACAATTGCATTTTCTCAAGCAATTGCAAATCAGCCTCA
>JAKSQH010000080.1 GCA_024404245.1 Clostridia bacterium | reverse complement strand
GACACAGGTGACAGATATCTTTCCACGCCGCTTTTCCGCGGATGAAGGTTTATCCTTTACCGGAAGGATACGATGTGATAAAATAATACGTGTTTATCAGTAATTCGGGCAGGAAGTGGAAACATGAACAACAAGCTGGTCAGACGGATCGTTCTTATCGTGGCTCTTGCTGTGGCGGTCTATTCCGGAGCCCGGCTTATCGGGTACATCGCGCAGAACGCGCGCACACATCGCATTAATGATGAAAACATGCGCATGCTGAACGCGACCGCGACCCCGGTTACGGATGAAGTGACCGTGACGCCGGAACCGGCAGCGGAAACCGAACCGCCGGTTTCCGTTACGGAAATATCCGCGACAGAACAGCCTTCTGCGCCTGAGCAGACCGCGGTTGAGGAAGTGACACCTGCGCCGACGCTACGCTCTTTCATGAGCCTCGGAAACGCGTCCGCGACGATACCGCCGGTATCGGATAACCTGCGTGAACTGCACCGTGTTTACCCGAACGTTGTCGGCTGGCTGAATGTACACTGCAATAAACGTATCAATTTTGCCATTGTGCAGAAAAATAATGAATACTATCTTGATCATGATATGACCGGCGCTAAAAACGTGACCGGCGCGCCGTTTCTGGATGAGGTCTGCTCTGTCTGGCCGCGCAGTGAAAATCTTGTGATCTACGGTCATAATATGAAGAGCGGTGAAATGTTCGGCGAGCTGAACCGGCTGCGTGACAGAACCGTGCTTGCGTCCGACCCGTTTGTAACTTTCAGCACGCTGTATGAAACCGATGAATACGCGCCGCTGTATATCGGCATCTGCTCTGTGTACGATGTGCCGTTTTACCGGCAGAGCTTTGCCGATGAAAATGAATTCGATTCATTCATCAGCATTCTGCGGCAGAATTCCGAGGTGCGGCTGAATACGGACGCGATATACGGCGATGATTTACTTACACTGGTGACATGCTGCGACGGAAGCGATGACAAACGGATGGTGGTTGTACTGAGGAAAATCCGTGAGAATGAGAACCTGACCATGCTCAAACGCAGCATTTTCCCATCTGCCTGATCAATGAAAAAATGAGGTCCGGGCTTCGGTCCGGACTTTTTACATGCCCGGAACGCTTGTCACGCAAGGGCTGAATATGGTAAAATAATAAGGTTATGACAGCAAAATCCGGAGGAAAAGTATGCGACTCAAACGGCTTGAATTGAACGGCTTCAAGTCCTTCGCGGAAAGGACGGAGATCGTATTCAACGAAGGGATCACGGGAATCGTGGGCCCGAACGGATCCGGAAAAAGCAATATCGGTGACGCTGTACGCTGGGTGCTGGGTGAACAGAGCGCCCGGACGCTTCGCGGCGCCAGCATGCAGGATGTGATTTTCAACGGAACCCAGCACAGGAAGCCGCTGAGTTATTGTGAAGTATCGCTTGTTTTTGATAACGAAGATAAAGCACTGCCGCTGGATTACGCGGAGATCATGGTAACGCGCCGCGTCTATCGCAGCGGTGACAGTGAGTATTTTCTGAACCGTTCCGCCTGCCGGTTGAAGGATATCGTGGATCTTTTCCGTGACACCGGTATCGGCAAGGAAGGCTACAGCATCATCGGGCAGGGCAGAATTGATGACATCCTGTCCAGAAAGGGCGAAGACCGGCGCACCGTGTTTGAGGAAGCGGCCGGCATCGCGAAATTCAAAGCGAGAAAAGAAGAGGCGGATAAAAAGCTGGAGCACACGCTGGATAATATCAGCCGTGTGGATGATATTCTGGCGGAGCTGAGGCGCCAGCTCGGGCCTCTGGAGGAACAGGCAAAGTCAGCACGCGTCTATCTGGAAAAGAGCGCGGAGCTGAAGGTGCTGGACCTGAATCTGTATCTGGTCCGGTCCGAAAAGATGGAAGCGAAACTGAAGGAACTGGACAGCGAACTGCAGGGCTTGCGGGCGGTGCTGGATCATACGGAGGCAGAGCTTCAGACGCGTACCGGCGAGCGGGACCGGCTGCAGACGGAGATTTCCGCGCTTGAGGAAAAGATTACCGCCGCGCATGAGCAGGTGCTGGCCGGAATCAATGCCGTGCATGAGGCGAAGGATGCCTGCGCGTCTGTGCAGCACCGTATTGAAACACGCGGGGAAAACCGGGAGCGGCTGCTTGCCGAAAAGGATGAGACCGGCAAACGGCTGGATGAACTGCGCGAACTCTTTTCAAAAAGCGCTGATGATACCGCCGGGCTGGAAGTAAAGACCGCTGAGGCTGAAACCGCGCTGGAAGCGGCGCGGAAAGCGGAGGAAGAGGCTGCCGCGGATGAGCGGATGAAAGAAAACGCGCTGGAGGAACATAACGAAAAGGTACTGGATGCCGTGAACCGGCTGTCGGTGCTGATGAATAACCAGACGCGCCTGAAGACCATGCGCCAGACAATGCAGCAGCGTCTGACCGAAATCGGTGAGCAGAACCGCAGCATGGCGGATGAACAGGCCGCGCTTGAAAACGCTGAGAAAGAAGCGAAAAAAAGGCTCGCGTGTGAGGAAGCTGAACAAAAGGCACTTTCGGACAAGCTTACGGGGGTGCGCGCGGAGCTTGAGCAGGCAGATGCCGATGTGATCCGCGCCCGGCATGAATATGATGAAAAACTGGCGGTTATGCGCGCCATAGACAGCCGGCAGAAACTGCTGCATGAGATGTCCGAGGAAATGGAAGGCTACAGCCACTCCGTCAGAAAGGCAATGCTGTACGCGAAGGAGGAACAGATTCCCGGCGTATACGGAACACTAACGCAGTTACTGGATGTGCCACGGAAATATGAAACCGCGATTGATATGGTGCTCGGCGCGTCACAGCAGGATATTGTGACGGAAGATGAAGAAACCGCGAAGGAAATGATCCGGTATCTCCGTGAGAACCGGCTGGGAAGGGCCACCTTCCTGCCGCTGACCACAGTACAGTCCAGACTGCTGACAGCGCAGGAGAAAGAAGCCGCGGACGCGAACGGGTATCTGGGAATCGCCTCCGACCTGATCGGGTATGATGAGAGATTCAGGGGGATTGTGGAAAACCTGCTCGGCAGAACCGTGATCGCGGACAATCTCGATCACGGTATCGGGATCATGCGGAGAGGGAACCAGGCTTTCAGGCTGGTTACGCTTGAAGGCGATGTCATGCATTCCGGCGGTTCCATAACGGGTGGATCAACGGCCTCCCGTTCGGTGAACCTGTTTTCCCGTGAACGCGAACTGAAGGAACTGACGCAGCAGCTTTGTGACGGGCAGAATGAACTGGAGCGGCTGCTCAGAATTATGCAGGACGGGCAGAAACGAAAGGATGAACTGAAGGCGCAAAGCGCGAGCGCGCTGGAAGCGCTGCATCAGCAGGAGATTGCCGTTGCCCGGGAAAATGAACGGCTGGAGAACGCCAGAACGGAAACTGCGGATCATCTGGCACGCATGCGGGAAATCAGGGACGCGATCGCGCAGCTGGAAGAGAGCCTGGCCGGCATAGACGAACAGCTGGCAATGGTTTCCGGAGATAACGACCTGCGGCAGAGCGACCGTGAGGAAATGGAAAAGAAGACCGCGGAGCTGCAGCGTGAGCTGGCGGCGGCCCGTGAGCGTGCCGCGGAGGCGAACGCGCTGACAATGCGCCTGACGCTGGAAGCGAATGATCTGCGCCATGATCTGGAAAGCCTGACCAGGGACCGCGGCCGCTTTGAGGCGGAAACCGCGCGGCTTGGCAGGGAACAGGAAAGACGAACGGCCGAACTGGAAAAAATGGACACGCAGGACCGGCAGGACCGGGCCGAGGCGGCAAGGCTGACCGCTGATGCCGAAATGTGTGAACTGGAGCAGGCTCGCAGGGAACAGGTGACGAAGTCACTTGAAGCCTCCCGCCAGAACCTGCAGGATAAGCTGCGCGAACTGCTGGCGGATATGGAAGGCCTGCATCAGGCGCACAACCGTGACGCGGACAGGCTGCATCGCGCGGAGCTCAGCCGCAGCAAGACCGACGGCGACCTGAAGACACTGAATGACCGGATATGGAATACTTATGAAGTAACACGCGCCGGAGCTGAGGAAGTCCGTATAACGGAGAATTTCAATCTGACCGACGCGGACCGGCGCGCGGCGCAGCTGTCAATGGAAATCCGCGCGCTTGGCATCGTGAATGTGAAGGCCGTGGAAGAGTACGCCGATACGCGTGAACGCTATGATGAAATGAACACGCAGCGCGAAGATCTCGCGAAGGCGGAAAAGGATCTGCGTGATCTGATAGACAGGCTGCTGGAACAGATGCGGGTGACGTTTACGGACAATTTCGCGAAGCTGCAGGCGTATTTTTCCGAAACATTCACACGGCTGTTCGGCGGAGGGCACGCGGAATTACTGCTGACAGATCCTTCCGATCCGCTGAACTGCGCGATTGAGATCAACGCGCAGCCGCCGGGAAAGAAACTGCAGCTGCTGACGCTGCTGTCCGGCGGTGAACGCACGCTGACGGCGATCGCGATTCTGTTTGCCACACTGAAGCTGAAGCCGACGCCCTTCTGTATTCTGGATGAAATTGAGGCCGCGCTGGATGACGCGAACATCAGCTATTTTGCCGATTATCTGGCGGAATACAGCGACGGGACGCAGTTTGTGGTTGTAACGCACAGAAAAGGAACGATGGAACGGTGTGACTCGCTGTACGGTGTTGCGATGGAGGAGCAGGGGGTCAGTAAAATGGTGTCGGTGAGTTTGAAGGACTATGAGTAGGTTTCGGCCTTTGGCCGACTTAAGG
>JAKSQH010000008.1 GCA_024404245.1 Clostridia bacterium | reverse complement strand
CCAGCTTGTCCGCCACATCCGCGTTCGTCAGCGCTGTGCCGTCATATACCTTCTCGGCATTGCCACTCGTCAGCGTGACATTAATAGGAAGAATATCAATTCTGCCGAACTGAGTCTTTACGCCACCGGTCGCTACCAGGCCACCGGTCGCGCTGTATGTAAATGTATTATTGCTATCCTTGCTGTCAGTAACATTCTTTACACTTGATGTGGATTCGATGATATATTTGGCAGTCTGTCCCTGAATAGTTGCCGTAAAGGTATAATCATTTTCTTTTTTGAAGTTTACCGGGAGTCCGGTACTATCCTTACCGGTTACCGTATAAACATCATATTTCTGAACCTTTCCGTTATATACATATTGGATACTTTCCGACTTGATCGTTACTTCCGAGAGGCCGGACAGTTTCGAGAAGTGGCCCTGCATATTAACAGAACGCGCGGGCATTATAAAATAGGAAGAATAAGCTCCGGCATAATATTTCTGCGGATTGATTTTCGAATTCTGTACGTTTTCATAGTAAACAGTATTCTTATTAAAGGTTGATGACGCACTGAGATTGATATCCGCCAACCAAGCGTATATATTATGATCCGTTGTTCCGAAGTAAACGTCATCTCTCAGAGTCATGTGAGGCACAGGCCAGACATGAACGACATCGCCGACTCTGATGCTGAGCTTGAAGTTACCACCTTGCATCGGTCCTTGCGGGGTATCAATTACGGAATGGTTTCCTGCCGGCTGATTATCATACATGTCCCAGCCGTTATAGTTATAGGAATACTCATACGCCATGCGGTTAACATGGCAGATTACTTCAACATCGGCATCCTGTTTTGGAATAGCGCCCCATTGATCATAAATACGCTGACCGTTATCTTTTCTGATAATTTCATAAGAAATAGTATCATCATAGCACTGATTCAGCTTTGCCCCGAGTGCGGATATGGAATAATTATTCCTTTTCTCCGCCCAATTCACCAGATTACCGATTTGTACCTGGTTTTCATATTGACCGGGCGTATAATCGGGAATCTTAACAACATCGTTAAGGCCAAGGTAGTCCCCTCCCGTTTCATCAACAAACCTGAAGGTGATAACAGGTGGTTTTGTTCCGCCCAGGGGATCGAGTGTACCCCACGTTGCCAAACCTGTGGTCGGCATCATAGTCATTATCATAACCAATGACATGACCCATGCTGTAAACCGTTTCAGATAATTCTTCATATGGACGACCTCCAAGCTGATGTATGTTCCTCTTCTGTATAGACGCCGAATCGGAGCTGACTGTCAGGAGCCGGCTCCGGAAAAACTGATTACTCTTCTATCGTTTCAATACTTACGCGCCAATAATATGAACAATTTTTCTCATCCAGAATAAAGGTATACGTTTGCCCGTTGGCGCCCTTGATCTTCTTCCAGTTCACTCCGTCAGTAGACCGGAACCATTGTACGCTATAAGCAGCATCATCAAAGTTTTCCGGATTTGCTGTCAGAACAATCGTTTCGCCGAAATACGGTACTGTACCCTGCGGCACATTGGTGGTAATGCGTACGAAGCGCTCCGGCGCAATGGTTTCTTCTTCGATCGTCTCTTCCACGGTTTCTTCTTCGGCAATCTCTTCTTCGATCGTCTCTTCCGCGGTTTCTTCTTCGATAACTTCTTCGGCAATCTCTTCTTCTATGATTTCTTCTTCAATAACTTCTTCAACTTCAACCGGTTCTTCGGTCTCAGTAATCTCTTCGGTCACGGTTTCTTCTTCAGCTTCAGCAGGTTCTTCTTCAATTTCTTCGGTTTCTTCAACCGGGCGATCCTTGGCAACGGGAACATAAGCATTGGACTTTGTTCCGTTGGGCAGTACCACGCGATAGGCGCATCCGGCATTTGCTTTTGTCAGTGTGATGAAGCAGCAGTCTCCGCCGACAGCGTATACTTTCCAGTCCGCGTCATTTTCAGAAATGCCGGCGCAGATCTGCCATATGGCATCCTGAGGAAGTTTATCGCTGGCGTAAGCAACCAGAACCATCTTGTCACCGTAATAATACTCTTTATTTTCCATCGGAGCAATGCTTACATATGTGATGGATTTGGTTTCTTCGATAGCGGGTTCTTCGGCAACAGGTTCTTCTTCCTTGACTTCTTCAACGACGGGTTCTTCAGCAACAGGTTCTTCTTCCTTGACTTCTTCAACGACAGGTTCTTCGGCAACAGGTTCTTCTACCTTGACTTCTTCAACGACGGGTTCTTCAGCAGCAGGTTCCTCGACCTTGATTTCCTCAACCGCGGGTTCTTCCACAGCGGGTTCTTCAGCCTTGACTTCCTCAACCGCGGGTTCTTCGGCGGCGGATTCTTCAGCCTTGGCTTCTTCAACCGCGGGTTCTTTGGCGGCAGGTTCTTCAGCCTTGACTTCCTCAACCGCGGGTTCTTCCGCAGCGGGTTCTTCAGTCTTGACTTCCTCAACCGCGGGTTCTTCCGCAACGGGTTCTTCAGCCTTGACTTCCTCAACCGCGGGTTCTTCGGCGGCGGGTTCCTCGGCCTTGACTTCTTCAACCGCGGGTTCTTCGGCGGCGGGTTCCTCGGTCTTGACTTCTTCAACCGCGGGTTCTTCGGCGGCGCTCATTGCAGGAGTTTCCTCAGCCGCAACTTCGACAGCGGGAACCTCTTCCGCGGGTTCTTCGGCAGCCACAGGCACTTCAGCCACAGGTGCTTCTTCCGCGGGAGCAATTTCTGCTTCGGCAGCGGGTTCTTCAACGATAACTTCCGCTGCTTCGGTTTCGACGGTTACCGCTTCCTCGGCAAAAACGCCGGTGAAGAGAGCGCACGCCATCGCAAGCACCAGAGCCAGAGCGATCAGCTTGTTGAACAGGTTTTTCATTTCAGTCCCTCCCGATGTATCATCCGTCTTGTGACGAAAACTCGTTCCTCATGCAGAGAAAGATAAGCCTACTTCGACATCTCTACACTGATATCATAGCAACTCATGGTTATATGACCGGTTACATTTGGAACGAATAATCGTTTTTTTTTGTTCGCTTATTGTTTTTTTACCCGTAACTTTAGTCAATATGCTGTAAAGTGTTATTTGTAAACGTTTTCGTAACGGTTTAGTCATATAAATCCCCATCGCATTTTTGTGATATATTCGGCTTTTGTTATTTTATTGTTATATTAATGTTGACCGTTTGCACCGATACATGTAATCTTTTCCGTCCGTAGGCGCGTCCTGTTTTCCCAAATTTGTCTATTGCTTGTTGTAATGTGGGAAAAAATAAACAACATATCGATATTTTTTTGAACAAAAGGAGGAGACAATCATGATGATTGTCTCCTCCGCTATTACGTGATGTTTCTTTTTTCTTTTCAGGCGGATAATCACTCAAAAATGATCTCTTCTCCGTCTTCTTCAGCTTCCGCTTCAGGCGCTTCCGGATCGCCCATCTGGCTCTCGATGATCGCCTGCGACCAGGTCGCGTTCTCCACAATCTGATACTGCTGCAGGCACCGTGTGAAGAAGTCGAAATAAACGTTACTGTAAACCGGTATTGACGGCATCACTTCTTCATAACGTGCCTGGAAAGCAAGCCACTTCTTCACATAGGTCAGGTTGTCCCCGGGCTCGGTCATGGACATGTCCTTCGCCAGCGCGCATAGCTCATCATCTCTGACCGCGGTGTAATTCGTCAGACCGGTGTCGGCATCCGCCGGATCAAAGGTCGGCCACGGGTCAAACACGATTTCAAAGTTGGAAGCCAGATAAATGATATCGCAGTCACGTGCCGTGCGGCGGTAATACATATCAAGCAGTTCCGTGAATGCCACAGGCTCCGCGGTTACCTTGACGCCGGCTTCGGCAAGATGATTGATAAAGGTGTCATTCAGGCTGCCGGCAATGTTGTTGCCTTCAGGATAGATCATCTTCAGATCAAGCGCGACAATCTCGCCGCCGATTTCCTTGCAGCGCACATCATCCTCGCCCGCGGTAAAAGCTTCACCGTTCCGGTTCAGTGACCAGCCGTCTTCCTCAAGCAGCTTTACGGCGGCTTCGATGTCAAGATTGTAAACACGGATATCATCCATGTTCAGTTCCGCCCACTCTTCCAGTTCGGCTTCGTACGCGGCGGTTTCCTCCGCGGATGCGTCTTCCTTCAGTTCCTGCACAGGCGCGGCAATGGCACCGTTCACGGCTTCATACATCCACTGACCGATACCGTAGTATCCATCCACGCGCAGACCGTAGTTACCGGAGTAATCATAGACAAGCTGATCCTTGTCAAGGCAGTATGCAATTGCCTGACGCACCTTCTGACCGGATACAGCGGTTTTTTCGCAGCAGAAGGAGAAAAAGCTCTGACCGACTCTCGGATAGGACTGCATAGCGTAGTTCTCACCGCCGACCAGCTGGATTCCGGCGGTAACCGCATCTTCCCGCATGCATTTGTTCAGCAGTCCGAACTCGCCGTTCGCGAGCTTATCCATCATCGTCGCGTTATCCGCAAGCGTATAGGTCAGATAACGAATCTGCGGTTTCGCGTCATTCGCATTGCCTTTGAAATACTCATTCGCTTCAAATTCTGCTGTTCCGTTTTCCGCGTCATAGGAAACCAGCCTGTAAGGTCCGCTGACAACGGAAGGATGGGACAGATAGCCCTTCTCGGGGTTCAGCATGGTTTCCCGAAGCAAATCGGCAGTCATCTCACCCTCGACCCAGATACCGGCATCATCGCTTCTGACCGCGCAGCCGGGAGCAATAACGGATACGGGCATCGGATAACACATCAGCTGACCCAGTTCGTAGAAGAACGGACGGTATTCCTTTGCGATCGTCAGCGCCAGAATCTGATCATTGAGTACGCTCACGCCGGCAAGCTTATCGGCCTCACCGTTCTTCCATTCTTTCATACCGAGCAGGCAGGCATAGTTATCCGTATCGCCGCCCAGTTCGCGGAGTTGCGGGGCAACCTGCATCAGAATACCGAAAGCATAGTCGTACGCGGTAATGGGTGTACCGTCGCTCCAAACCAGATCCTCACCGATTGTGAACTGGAAGGTACGGTTTCCTTCCGCGTCATCAATCACATTCAGGCCGGTGATCACGGAACCGTCAATATTGAAATTGCCGTTGCCGTAATCCCAGCGGATCAGATTATATCCGTTCACAAGCGCGCGAACGTCAAGATCCGCGGTGTTGCTGCCCCATACAGAGGTTGTAAAGTTGCCGCTCATCTTCGTTGTATTGCCGACCGTCAGATGATCGTAATCATAGTCCGGTCCCGTGTACAGATAAACGGGCGCGTCCTCAGCGGATACGGCGCAGATGCCGCACAGCATTACGAGTAACATCAGTATTGAAACCAGCTTTTTCATTTTCGCAGCGCTCCTTTGCGTCAACATTAATGTCCGCGCGTTTGCCCGGGTTCTTGGTGTACAGCCGTTCTGATGCGTTCCGGAAATTTCGGTCTGTTACAAATGACTGTTTTTTATTCTTCATGTAACCCGGAATTTCCTTCCGGATACCGAATAAAAACAAAAAAACCGGACGGTCGGTTTGACATTTCTTCGGTCATTTCCGTCCGGCATTTTGTATTTTAGTATGGATGTCCGTACATGTAAACAAAATTAATGTTTTTTTATTGTTGTATATTCCGAAGTGCAGACTGCGCGTCAGTTGTTCGGTTCTCTGATCAGCGCCTCAACCCGTTCCCGGTCTCCTCCGTTTTCCAGATAGATCGCGATTGCCGCCTGCAGTTCGTCATTGAATTCCTCCAGGCACATGCCGTTTTCCATGATATATGTTGCTACGGGAATACCGACATAACGCATATGCCAGGGCTCATAATTGATCTCCGTCACATCCTGCTTGTCCTTAGGATACCGCAGAATAAAGCCGTACTCCTGACAGTGTTCCGCCATCCATATGCATTCTTCTGTCGCGGCCATTTTCTCATTCATGGCCCTGTCATACCAGCTTCTCGGCACCACATCGCACCCGAGGCCGGTCTGATGATCGCTTGTACCCGGTTTCGCGACCCATCCGTCATCCTTGCCTTTATTCTTTTTCAGGCGGTTGTTATACATGGTTTTCTGCGTGGAATACGAGCGGTAGGAGCTCTTAAGATACAGTTTATACCCGTCCTCACGCGCGCCTTCGCACATCGCGACAAGCGCCTCCGCGCACTCCGTCTGCAGCTGCAGTGTACCGCTTCCGGGTGCCTTCAGCACTCCGCCGTTGGCATTGGATCCATCCTTGTTGGCCTTACGAGTTTTCATCTTCACCATGGAGGACGAACCGTATTTTTCATCCAGCACATAATGCTTGTTTGCCAGCACAATCAGCTCGGGATCCAGGTCCTCCAGCGCCACGGGGAAATCCCAGAAAACGCCGTAATCGTCACCTTCAATTTCCTCGATAATCAACTCATCTGTATCCAGTATGCTCAGCTCATCCTCCGCCGCGCATACCGCCGGTAACAGACAAAGCACCGTCAGCAGTATAAAAATACGTCTCATTCAATTTCTCCCCCGGTTCCGTTCGGTGTCACAATATCAAGCAGCACGCTTTCCCGCACCGCCAGAAGATACGTTTCAAGCGGAATATCCGCCTCATGGATCAGCCGCGCGTTCTCCTTTCCGACATAGCGCACATGCCACGGTTCATACTGATAGCCGGTTATTTCCTCCCAGCCTTTGTTATACCGCAGAATGAAACCGTACTCCCAGCAATGCTCGAGGACCCATTTTCCGCCTTTTGTCTTGCCGAATGAAGAGCTGAGCTGCGTACCGGTCTGCACCTGACCGACATCCATCGCCAGACCGAGCTGATGCTCACTGGCACCGGGCCGGGCCACATACTCATCCGCTTTTTCCACGTTTTTCTTCACACTGCGCAGTTTCCGCTGATAGATTCTGGCCTGCTTGGCGTACTCCCGGTATCCGCTTACGGACATCAGTGTCACTCCGGTATCCTTTTTGCAGGCTTCGAACATTTCCGTAAGCGCAGCCGCGGCGTCCGGCCGCAGTCTGCGCACCTGTCCGCGCACAGGGGTTATCACCAGTTCCGGCTCAAAAGCTTCGTGCAGAGTCCACTGACGGTTAGCCAGAAACAGCAGTCCGTCAATATCATTCTGCGGTGCGGCTTCTTCCAGCGCGCCTGACAGCAGCATCATCCCGGCAGTCGCCAGCGAACCTATACTTTGCAGGAATGAACTCATTTTCCGTCCCCTTCGTCACTCAGTCCGCTCATCGCCCCAGAAGAACAGCGCGACCGTTCCGGGTCCGGTATGCGTACCGATGGTCGGCCCGACATCGTTGATCACAACATCACCGTTCAGATCCGGGAAGCGGGATTCAATCATCGCGGCAACAGCCTTCGCGTCCTCGATGCAGTCCGAATGACTGATATAGCATTTCCCGTTATAGCATTCGCCGCCGTCCGCGTGTTCTGCCATACGGTCAACAATTTCACGGATCACCTTGCGCTTTCCGCGGATCTTTTCCCGCGGGATCAGCCGTCCGTGATCATCCATGTTGAGCAGCGGACATACATTCAGCAGTTTTCCGATAAATCCCGCCGTACGGCTTACACGGCCGCCGCGGATGTAAAAAGTCAGGTCAGAGGAAAAGAACCAGTAATGTATTCTCAGTTTGTTTTTTTCGGTCCACTCGGCCAGCTCATCAAGCGTGAACCCCTGATCACGTCTGTCTGCCATGGCATCAACCAGCAGGCCGTAGCCTGATGACGCGCCCAGAGAATCGATCACGATAATCCGCCGTTCCGGCCACAGTTTCTCCAGGTCATCCGCCGCGATACGCGCGGAATTCATGGTTCCGCTTATACCGGATGACAGGCATACATGAATAATATCTTTCCCTTGTTCCAGAAAAGGTGTCCAAAAAGCCTCATACGCGCCGACACCGACCTGGCTTGTTCTGGTCTGGGCGCCGTCAAGCATCGCCTGATAGAAAGCTGACGGTTCCATGCTTTTCCAGAAATCGTCCGTATAATCTGTTCCGTCCAGTTGATAACGAAAGCTCACGCGTGCGATATCGCGGCTCCTGTAGTGTGCTTCACTCAGGTCCGCGGTGGAGCAGCAGCTGATTACATAATCCGGCACAGGGGTTTCCTCCCTTTCCCGTCGGAGTATACATTCCGACTGAATAATTCTAATACAAAATATCTTCGTTCGCAAGTTTATACGGATGAAATCAATGTGAACAAATCAAAAAAACGGCTCATGATAAGCCGTTTGATACAGGAATGTACGAGCGTGACCGTAAGCCGGGTTCTGTATTGGACGATCATCTATCCAGCCCGCACGTTACCGTGCGGGTCAAGCGATTGCGGAGAACGCGGCGGGCAGCCGGCTTGCCTCCATTGCATCTTGCACCGGGTGGGGTTTACATCGCGGACGAGTCGCCAAGCCGCGGGTGAGCTCTTACCTCGCCTTTCCATCCTTACATCCGTTATTCACAGATGCGGTTTCTTTCTGTTGCACTTTCCTTGGAGTCGCCTCCACAGGCCGTTAGCCTGCACCCTTGCCCTGTGGTGCCCGGACTTTCCTCTTGCCCTTTCGGGCCTGCGATCGTCTGTTCACCTCGTACGAGGGGGTATCATACCCTGTGCGGGGCACTTTGTCAAGCCATACACGGCATTTGCCAACACCTGTCTTTTATGATAGAATCAATTCACCGGAAAGGAGGCAATGTATGAAACGCTTATTGTGTCTGCTGCTCACATTCACATTGGTTGTCACATGCGCGGTTTACGCGTACGGGGAAAATGCCGTATCCCGTCTTACACTGTTCGCGCTCAATGTGCGCAAAGCCGACTGTCTCCTGCTGTCCTCCGGCGATGATCTGTATATGATCGACACCGGCAGCGCCGAAAGCTGGGGGCAGGTATCCCGTTATCTGAAGGAGCAGAGCATCACCTCACTCAAAGGCGTTATTCTGACCCATACGGACGCGGACCACGCGGGCGGGCTGGACGCGCTTTGCGCCTCCGGGCTGAGCATCGGAGCCATTTACACTCCCGTATATTTCACATGCAAGCGTAAAAAGCACCCGGCTGTGCTGTCATCTGACAAATACGGCATTCCGCTCACATTTCTGGTTTCAGGGGATACGCTTCCGCTGGAAAACGGTGAAATCCGCGTACTCGGGCCCGTTGTCAGGGATGACGAGATTGAAAACAACAATTCGCTGGTTCTGCTTGTATCCGGTGCCGGCGGTTCCATGCTGCTTACGGGCGATATGGAGTTCCCGGAAGAAAAAACGCTCCTTGACGCGAACCTGATTCCGAAGGTGGATTTGCTGAAAATCGCCAACCACGGTGAAAGTGACGCGACAAGTGAAGCGCTGCTCCGTGCCGCCGCTCCCTCCGCCGCCGTCATCTCAACAAACTCGGATGATGAACCGGATACTCCTTCCGGGCGTGTACTGAAGCTGCTCAACCGTGATTCCGTACGTATGGCATGTACACAGAACGCGTCTTCCGGTGTTCTCGCGGTTCTTGAAAACGGGCAGGTCACACTGGAGCCGGTGCAGTCGGATCCGCTGCCGGATGCTCCGCGTGATGTACGGCTTACGGGCAAGGATAATATCCGCGACACCGTCAGCCTGATGAACACGGGGGACGGTCAGGCCGACATTTCCGGCTGGTATCTGCTTTCCGAACGGGGCGGCGAAATCTTTGTGTTTCCGGCCGGCACAGTACTTCCCGCCGGCGGGTCCGTCACCGTAAGCACACTCGCTTCGGATGAAGCCGGTCACTTTGTATGGCAGGAGAAAAATGTATGGCACAACAAAAAAGACGACCGGGCGCTGCTGTATGACGCGTACGGACGTCTCATCGATGTGCTTGACTGATTATTGATCCTTATTCCGTTTTGTCTCGAAAAATCTTGTCAGGACCTCCCGGCACCGTTCCTCTTCGCACAGCGGACGCCAGGAGGTTTTTCCGTGCAGCGCCGGATCGGACGGAAGCAGATATACACTTCCGCAGCAGCCCTTTTCCGGGTCAGGCGCTCCGAAAACAACTTTTCCGAGTCTGGACATCACAATCGCGCCGGCACACATAGGGCACGGTTCCAGCGTAACATACAGCGTGCAGTCATCCAGGCGCCAGTCACCCTTAACGCGCGCTCCTTCCCGCAGGCAGAGCATCTCCGCGTGCGCGGTCGGATCCTTGGTCCGTTCACGGGTGTTATGCGCCGTGCAGATGACTTCCCCGTTTCTCACCAGCACCGCGCCGACCGGTACTTCACCCTCGGCCAGAGCCTTTTCCGCTTCCGCCAGCGCGAGCTCCATCGGTTCCATCTGTGCGAGACCTCCTTTGCCTTTCGCATACATCATAAGACATTCAGGCGTAAAGTCAATCATTTTCACACTGTCAATCGAAAAAGGTTGACATCCGGCCTGTTTTGTGTATAATGACTCACTGTCAAGCTTCAGGCATTGACAGGAGGGATGCATGTGTCGCGGGTTGATCTCCGCCGCAAGGTGGATCTTGCGTGGCTTGCCGCGTTCTACGGCGGTATGCTGACAGAGAACCAGCGCCGCGTGCTCACACTCCACTGTGAAGAGGATCTTTCCCTCGGTGAAATTGCCGATGAAGTCGGCATCAGCCGTCAGGCCGTGCATGAGACGCTGAACCGCGCCGCTGAAAAGCTGACCGTAATGGAAGCCTCCCTCGGTGTGGCGGAGCGTTTCCGCCGCATGGAAGACGGTCTTTCCAAAGCGCTTGACAGTCTGAACGCCGAACGATATGACGAAGCCAGGCAGACGCTTGAAACGCTGCTCACGCTCGATACGGAGGAAGAAAATGGCCTTTGAAGGCTTGAGTGAAAAACTGCAGGGTGCCCTGAAAAAGATGACCGGGCGCGGCAAGCTGAATGAACAGACCGTGAAGGAAGGCATGCGTGAGGTACGTATGGCGCTTCTGGAGGCGGACGTTAACTATGCCGTCGCGAAGGATTTTATCAAAAAAGTAACCGAGCGCTGTGTCGGGCAGGATGTGCTTTCTTCCCTCACTCCCTCGCAGCAGGTAATCCGCATCGTCAACGAGGAAATGACCGCGTTGATGGGCAGCACCAACGCCAAGCTCGTATGGTCGTCATCCGTGCCGACGGTGTTCATGCTCTGCGGTCTGCAGGGTGCCGGTAAAACCACCATGTGCGCCAAGCTGGCCGGCTGGCTGACAAAGCAGGGCAAAAAGCCCATGCTCGCCGCGTGCGATATATACCGTCCCGCGGCTATCAAGCAGTTGCAGGTTGTGGGTCAGCAGGTAAACGTGCCGGTATTTGAAAAGGGCACACAGGATCCTGTGAAAACCGCGAAGGAAGCCATTGAATACGCCAGGTATTATCAGCGCGATGTGCTGATTATCGATACGGCCGGCCGTCTTCACATTGATGAGGCGCTGATGGATGAGCTCGGGCGTATCAAGGAAGCCGTAAAGCCTTCGGAGATTCTGCTCACGGTTGACGCCATGACCGGTCAGGACGCGGTGAACGTTGCCAAAGCTTTTGATGAAAAGCTGGATGTGACCGGCGTCATCCTGACGAAGCTGGACGGCGATACCCGCGGCGGCGCGGCACTGTCAATCAAAGCGGTCACCGGCAAGCCCATCAAGTTCAGCGGCATCGGCGAGAAGCTTACGGATGTTGAGCCTTTCCATCCGGACCGTATGGCAAGCCGCATCCTCGGCATGGGCGATGTGCTTACACTGATCGACAAGGCAACCGAAGCCTTTGACGAGCAGGATGCCGAGAAGTTTGCCCGTAAGGGTCTGAACAGCAAGCTGACGCTGGAGGACTTTCTGGAGCAGATGCAGAGCATGAAAAAGATGGGCGGCATCAAGAGCCTGATCGGCATGCTTCCGGGCATGAGCGGCAAGGATATTGATGTAGACGAGAACGCCCTGAAGAAGCCCGAAGCCATCATCCGTTCCATGACGCCGAAAGAGAGGCGCAACCCTTCCATTCTGAACGCGTCACGCCGCAAGCGCATTGCCGCCGGCAGCGGAACCACCGTGACGGATGTCAATCAGCTCATCAATCAGTTTGAGCAGAGCCAGAAGATGATGAAGCAGATGATGAGCATGAAGGGAAAGGGAAAGCTCCGCGGGATGAAGTTCCCCGGCATGTAATCCGGTTCTGAGGTAAAGGCCGTTACCGGTCCGCCTTTGGAATAAATAATACTTTACCGAACCATATTTGGAGGAGGAAAACATCATGTCTGTCAAGATCCGTCTGAAGAGAATGGGTATGAAGAAAAAGCCCTTCTACCGTGTCGTCGTCGCTGATATCCGCAGTCCCCGTGACGGCCGTTTCATCGAGGAGATCGGCTACTACAACCCCATGACCCAGCCCGCTGAGATCAAGGTCGACGAAGAACGCGCCAAGTACTGGATCGGCTGCGGCGCTCAGCCCACCGATACCGTCCGTATTCTTCTGAAGAAGACCGGCGTCATCGAAGAGAAGTAAGTATGCCCCGGCGGCAGCTCCGTCCGTAAACAGGCGGTATGCCGTTGTCTGAAAGAAAGGATGCCTCCATGCAAGAATTACTTACCTTCGTGGCACAGTCTCTGGTAGACGCGCCTGATCAGGTCCGCGTCACCGTGACCGACGGCCCGGAAGCCGTGATCCTTGAACTCCATGTGGCAGAAGAAGACATGGGTAAGGTCATCGGAAAGCAGGGTCGCATCGCCAAGGCGATCCGTTCGGTGATCAAAGCGGCTACGGCCAAAGACAGCAAACCTGTCTTTGTGGAAATCAACTGATGAGGAAGCGGAGTCGAAAGATTCCGCTTTTCTTTTGTTTACGCAGACTGTATAATAGATTGAATCGCGGTCAAAACAACATCACGGCCGCGCCGGAGCAATATGAAAGAATACCTGATGATCGGCGAAGTGCTCAAACCGCAGGGAATTCACGGTGAATGCAAAATTCGCCCTTACAGTGCCGATCCGGATCGTTTTCTGAAATGGAAAACGCTGTATCTGGAAAAGAATCATGAATATATACCGCTTCGCGTGAAACCCGGCCGTGTGCATGACGGGTTTGCCTATATAACGCCGGAAGGTTTCACAACACCTGAAGATGCCGAGAAGATCCGCGGGGAAAAGCTGTATATCTCACGTAAGGACGCGGATCTGCCCGGTGACGGAGGCGATCTGATTGCTGACCTCATCGGCTGCGAAGCGGTCACGCCGGACGGTACCGTAATCGGTACGCTGACGGATGTGCTGCAGTACGGAACAGTCGACACATGGGTCTTCAAAACCGGCAAAGGCACAATGATGGCGCCGGCTCTGCTGGCCGTCTTCCCCGCTGTGGACACCGAAGCCGGCAGAATCACGGCGGATCCTGAAAAGCTGTCGGAGGTAGCCGTCTTTGAAGATTAGTATCCTGACCATCTTCCCGGAGATGTTTGACAGCGTTTTTTCATCCAGCATTCTCGGCCGTGCCCGGGAGCAGGGGCTGATTGAAATCGAGTTGATTGATATCCGTCCGTTCTCGCAGTGCAAGCACAAAAATACGGACGATTATCCTTTCGGCGGCGGTGCCGGCATGGTCATGACGGCGCAGCCCATTATGGACGCGATGGCTTCCGTAACCGGAGACGGGTTTACCGGCCGCCGCATCTATATGGGGCCGCGCGGCAGAACACTCACCACCGCCATGGCACGCGAGCTCGCTAAGGAGGACCGTCTGGTGCTGCTGTGCGGTCATTACGAAGGGGTGGATCAGCGCGCGCTTGACACCTGCGTGGATGAGGAAATCAGCATCGGCGATTATATTCTCACCGGCGGTGAACTTGCCGCCATGGTGCTTACGGACTGTGTCGCGAGGTTCATACCGGGCGTGCTCGGCAGTGCCGAAAGCCCTGAAGAGGAATCCTTTTCCGACGGGCTTCTTGAATATCCGCAGTATACCCGTCCGCGTGAGCTGAACGGAATGGCGGTTCCGGAGGTCCTTCTGAACGGTGACCACGCGAAAATCCGCGCCTGGCGCCGTAAAGAAAGCCTGAAAGCCACGATGCGTTTCCGTCCGGACCTGCTGGAAAAAGCCGTGCTGGACAAGAAAGATCTCAAAATGCTGAAGGAGTTGGAGTCATGTTCCTCAGAAAACTGACGGTGATCGCCGTCCCGCTCGGGCTGCTGATCCTGCTGTGTGTCCTGATTCCGCTGATGAACAGCCTCGGTTTCTTCGGCAACGTACTGCTGGGCACGCTGCTCGGCGTCATGCTCAGTCTGCTGCTGCCGCTTGCCGGTGCCACAAAAATGCGTGAACCGTTCGCGCATTTACTGTGGATCCCGGCCGCTGCCGTTCTGCTGGTATTGCTTGTGCAGTATCTGAACTCGGTCGGGGTAACGGCCGACGCGCTTAAGCTGTTCGCGACAGGCGATTCACGTGTGATTACGGTTGAATCCGCTTTCGCCGCATATATGATCACGTTCTCAGCCCGTACGGGCAAAGGGATCTGATACAGGAGGTATGACCATGAAAACCATTATGATTGACGGAAACAGTTATTCCACCGCGGCCGAACTGCATCGGGCGCTGAAAACCATGCTTGACCTGCCGGAATACTACGGAGCCAACGCGGACGCGCTGAATGACTGCCTTTCCGAAAGAAGAGAGCCTGTCAACGCGTGGATACTCAGCCGAGGCACCGGTGATGTTGAAAGAGCCGTTTCCGTTTGCATGAATGTAATTGCCGATAACGGCGGCAAAGTTACGGAGCTGTAATATGCGTCTGCATCTGCTCGGTGTCAACGGTCCGTTTCCCGAACCTCGCGGCGCCTGCTCCGGTTATCTGCTGGAAGCGGGCGGTTTTCTGCTGCAGTTTGATCTCGGCACGGGTGTTCTGTCATCGCTCACCGCGCTGACCGCTCCCGAAGCGCTGGACGCGATTTTCCTGTCCCACTGGCACTTTGATCACACAAGTGATCTTCTGCCGCTGATCTACCGTCTGCAAGCCCTGAAAGCCGTGCTGCGTATCTACGCGCCTGTGGATGAATCATCGCCCGTTCGCGATATTGTGCTTCACAGCGATTGTTTTGAACTGCATGATATTGCGCCCGGAGATACGGTTTCCATGGGAGATATAAGCGTCACCGCCGGCCGTGCCGTTCACCCGGTTCCGGCTGTTATGTACAAAGTTGCGGCGGAAGGCCGTGTTTTCTGCTATACGGGAGATACCAACCTTTTCCCCGGTCTGTCGGACTTTCTGCGCGGAACGGATACACTGCTTGCGGACGCGCTTTTCACTTGCGCGCTCTGGTCTGCTGAGAAGCCGCATCTTTCGGCTTCTCTTGCCGCGGAGCTGGCCGCGGACGCGGGCGTTTCCCGTCTGATCCTGACGCATCTGAATCCGTCAATTCCCGTGGAAACACTGATCCGCGAAGCACGGGAACACTTCGCAAACGTACAGCCGGCCTCTGCCGGTATGATGATTGATCTATGACGAAGCGTGAACGCGCGTGGCTTTTGCCGCCAATGTCTGTTCTTCTTTCCGCGGGCATACTTCTCGGCCGGAACGCGGAGCATATTCTGCCGTTACTGGCAGGGGGTGTTCTTTGTGCCGCCGCGGTCATCATCGGCAGGAACAGAACGCGCTTCATCGCCCTGCTCGCGCTCACTGCCTGCATCGGAGCAGTTGCCGGGCAGATTGCCTGGCATCCCGTATTGCCTGAAGGAGGGCTGTACCGTGTTTCGGGTATTGTCAGTGATGAACTGCGTTCCGCTGACCGTGAACAGTACCGCACGGTTCTGACGAATGTCACGCTGAACGGAGAACCTGTCCGCGATCGCTTTTACTGGAGCTTTTATCCTTCCGAAATGCCTGAGAATCTCATTCCGGGCGTCCGGGTGGAATTTACGGGTAACGTATATCATCCGTCCGGACCGTCCAATCCGGACGGATATGATTTTCGTGAGGATCTGCTGCGCCGGAATATCACGGTGGGTGTTTCCGGTTTCGGCAATCCGGAAATCTCCGCGTCCTCAGCGTTTTCGCTGCAGGGGTGGACAGCGTATCTGAGATACAGGATCACCCTTTCGCTGAAAGAAGTCATGGGTGATGAAGCCGGCGGTTACGCTGCCACGATGCTTTTCGGCATCCGCACAGGCGTTTCCGGCGAAGACCGGGCCGCTTTCGCGAAGCTCGGCATCGCGCATGTTCTGGCCGTAAGCGGGTTCCATGTGGGTGTGCTTGTCGCCGGGCTTGCCGCCCTGCTCAAAGTATTCGGCGCGGGTCCCCGTGTACGCTTCATTGTTTCCGCCATAATTCTCGCGGTGTATACCGTGCTTTGCGGCATGAGTCAGCCTGTTATCAGAGCTTCCCTGCTTGTTCTGCTCGGGTTGTACGGACGCATTCTGAAGCAGCCGCGCACAGGGTTGCATCTGTTATCCGCCTGCTGGATCCTGATGCTTCTCTTTTCACCCGTGCAGATTACGGGAGCCTCATTCCTGCTTTCCTTCGGTGCCATGTACGGGCTTGTGCTGGTCACACCGTTTCTGGCAAAACTGATCCGGCCGTCACGTCCTGTTCCGCGCAGGCTGTGGAATATTCTCACTGCCGGAATCGGCGCGCAGCTGGGTGTACTGCTGCCGGAACTGTACTTCTTTCAGACATTACCGGTTCTCTCACTCCTGATCAATGTTCCGTTTTCATTTGTCATCACGTTCATGATCTCCGTTTACTGGCTGATTCTGCTCTGCCTTCCCGTTCCGGGGCTGAACGTTATGCTTGGTTACGTCGGCGCGCGGGTCACGGCATTTGTAACGAATACCGTGCGCGCGCTCTCATCTGCGTCCTGGATTTCACTTTGGACGCGGGCCTCCACACTGCTGACATGTCTGGGCGTGCTGTTGCTTTTTATCGCGCTGTGTTCTCTTTTCCGTATGAAAGCGCCCGGGCGGCTGCTTCTGCTCACGGCAGGGCTTGCCGTCACAGTGCTCAGCGTTCTTCCCGTTCATCATACCGGCACGGAATACATCCAGTTTTCCGTCGGCAGTGCCGACGCGGCGCTGCTGTGGGATGAGGATACAACCGTTGTCATTGACACAGGAAACGGCGACGGTGTCCTCGCGGGATATCTGCACCGGAAACGCGTCACGCCGGACGCGGTTATCCTTACGCATCTGCACAGCGATCACACCTACGGCATCGCGGATCTCCTTGACGACGGCATTCCGATCCGTGTATGTTATCTGCCTGAAGGTGCCACGCAATGCGTCATCCACCCTTCGGTAACGGAGTTGATTGAACGGCTTCGCGCGTCCGGTACGGAAATCAGGACACTTTCCCGCGGAGACTCGCTGCCGCTTCCATCCGGTGAAATCACCGTTCTGTGGCCGGAGAAAGGGCGTGTCCGTTCAGGCCAGGAAGCCAATATGTATTCCCTTGCAATGCGCGTCCGCCTTCACGGTGTCACGATGCTGCAGGCGGGCGATCTTGACGGCAGATATGAGATGTATGCCGCCGAACCGGCCGATCTGCTGAAGATCGCGCATCACGGTTCCGCTTCAAGCTCATCCGAAGCGTTTATCGCGGCGGTATCACCGCAGCTCATCCTGCTCAGCTGTAACGGTCTGAACCGCGTGGCGGATGTCCGCGAAAGGATACCGGATATACCGGTTTTCGCCACGCCGGACGGCGGCGCGCTCACCGTACATTTCACGGACAGCGGCTTTTCGGCGGAAACGTTTCTCTCCGTATCCGAAGGAGGTGTATAGTTCTGGAACGCAAAGATCTGGAAAAAGCAATCGCTCAGAATAATATCCGCGGTATATACCTTTTTGAAGGCGAGGAACAGCAGATGAAATCGTCCGCTCTTTCAGCACTCCGTAAGGCTGTGTTGCCGGAAGGCTTCGAGCAGCTCAACGAAACCGTGCTGGAAGCCCCGGAAACAGACGAGATCATTGCCGCCGCGGAAACCATGCCTTTCATGGCAGACCGTCGTCTGGTCATTGTCAGGGATTTACCCGCGCTCGTCGGTAAAAGTGAAGGCGATGAACAGCTGCAGTCATATCTCCCCGGCCTGCCGGATACATGCATTCTTGTTTTCTACTGCCGTACAAAGCCGGATGCCCGGAAAAAGCTCTATTCACTGATTAAAAAAACCGGCAATGTCGTTGTGTTTTCGCCTTTAAAGGATCTTGAGCTTTCATCCTGGGTTGTAAAAGGATTCGCCGACCGCGGGCGTGAATGCGCGGCCAGAACAGCGGATTTTTTGATTTTTACCTGCGGCACGGATATGTCCCTGCTGTCGAATGAGATTGATAAAATTGCCAGTCACGGTGAAGCCGGTACACCGGTTCTGCCGGGTGAGATTTCCGCGCTGGCGACACCGTCAACGGAATGTACAGTCTTCCAGATGGTTGATGCCGTCATTTCCGGGCAGAGCGGCAGGGCGCTCATGCTCATGCGCAATCTGCTTTCAGCCGGCGAGGACCGTATCGGTCTGCTGGCGATGCTGCTCCGCCAGTACCGTTTTCTGCAGCATGTCAAAATCATGCAGTATGAGAAAAAGCCGCGTGAGTTCATTCAGCAGGCGCTCGGTCTCAGCCCGTACGTCTGTGACCGGTATCTGCAGCAGGCAAAGCAGTATACCGGCGGGCAGGTTAAGCGTGCCGTGCGAATCTGCGCCGATACGGATTTTGCGATAAAATCAGGCAGAATCGAGCAGGAAGGATCACTGGAAAAAGTTATGCTGACCCTGCTGACCCTTCGGAACAAACCGGATGAACCGTGAAAAAGCGGCCGTTTCCCCTCGGAAACGGCCGTTTTCAATATGCATTTTCACGTATAATCAATAGATTCCGTGTATCGCCCTGTACTGCGTCGGTGTGCAGTCACGCGCTTCCCTGAATACGCGGTTGAATGTCGCCACACTGCCGAAGCCGCTTTCTTCGGCAACCTCCTGCATGCTCTTTCTGGACCGGATCAGCAGGTCGGTCGCCACCTGAAGACGCTTCTGGCTGAGGTATTCACGGAAAGTATACCCGGTTTGCTGCCTGAAGCAGCGTGAAAAATAGTAGCGGCTGAATCCGGCGAAGTTCGCGACTTCATCCAGCGTCAGATCATCACGGTAATGGCTGTTGATGTAGCTCATCGCGCCGGCGATGACTTCCGGATCCACACTGGAACCGTTTCTGTCATCATTCTCCTGTACACGCAGATATTCGCGTCCGAGAAGCGCGTAGATACGCAGCACACAACTGTAGCACCATGTGTTCCACATTGGCTCGCCCGTTCTGTAAACCTGCCAGATGTCCAGCAGCAGCCTGCGGATCTCGGGCAGGACATCCGCCCCGTCACGCAAAACAAACAGCCGGTCAAGCCCTTTCGCGGCCCGTTTCACATCACGCAACCCGTATACGCCGTCCGGCTCATACAGGAACAGCAGCCGGCGGCTGCCCTCCCCCATACTGATCTCATGGCTCATATCAGGCGGAATGATGATCACTTCACGTTCCCTTACGGTATAGCATGTGCCTTCAACCGTCACTTCCACAGTGCCTTCCAGCGTCAGCACAACCTCAACCGCAGAATGGCGGTGAATCTCAAATTTCCAGGGCGAATCCGCGTACCATACCCGGAAGCTGGAGTCCTCGGGATAGGTTACGTATTCCTGTTTTCCCTGCAGGATCCGGAACCCGTCTTCATAGCGTTTCGGATTCTGGTTCCGTTCGGCTGCCGGTTCAGACATGTTTCACCTCAAAGCACATCGTAGGAAAAATAGCAATTCGGTTTCAGGTTCCGCATCAGCCCTTGACGCTGCCCAGCGCCATGCCTGTTACAAAATATTTCTGCAGGAAAGGATATACGATCATGATCGGCAGCGCGGAAATGACGGTGATCGCGCAGCGAATGGTGATCGGCGTTGTCTGCGTGGTGGACGCGAGCGCGTCAGCCGTACTCTTGGCAGCGTTCGCGCTTGCCTGCGTGGTCGCAAGCTTCATCTTCAGCAGATACTGCAAGGTATACAGGTTCTTTTTGCTGCCGTTGTACAGATAGGTATCAAACCAGCTGTTCCAGGAACCGACGGCTACAAACAGCGCCACGGTCGCGAGTACGGGCAGGCACAGCGGCAGGATGATCTGGAAGAACGCGCGGATATCGCCGGCACCGTCAATTCTTGCGGATTCCACAAGCGCCTCGGGCAGACCGCAGATATAGGTACGGATCACGATCATGTTGAAGCAGGAGAACAAACACGGAATGATATAGACCCAGTAGGACTTGCCCAGATTCAGGGTCTGCGTGATCAGCAGATAGTTCGGGATCAGACCCGCGTTGACATACATCGTCAGCACCATCACAGTGGTGATAAATCCGCGAAGCACGTACTCTTTCCGGCTCAGCGCGAAGGACAGCATGGATGTGAACAACAGGTTCAATACCGTCAGGAGCACTGTCTTTGACGCGGAGATCCAGAATGCCTGATAGATCTCCTTATCGCCCAGCAGAGAATCATACGCTTTCGTGCTGAATACACGGGGCCACAGACCGATACCGCCACGCAGAGCGTCAGTACCGTCATTGAATGAGATCGCCACAGTGTTGATGACGGGATAAACCGTCACGAACATCAACAGGACGAGAAATATCGTATTAATGACCGGGAAGGCGGCATCCCTTTTGATCCTGTTTTTGTTTTTCACAGTCGCGGTTGTCATGGGATCACCCTCCTTTCTCAGATCAGCGTGTCTTCATCCAGTTTCTTGGCGATAAAGTTGGCGCCAAGCAGCAGGACGATGGCGACTACGCTCTTGAACATACCGGCGGCGGTCGCGTAGGAATACTTCTGTTTGGAAATACCGTATTTCATCACGAACACGTCGATCGTTTCGGAAAAGTCCTGCACAAGGCCGTTGCCCATCAGATACTGGATCTCGAACCCGGCCTCCATCAGATGACCGATATTCATGATCAGCAGCACCATGAAGGTGGACTTGATGCCCGGCAGTGTAACATGCAGAATGCGCTGGAAACGGCCCGCGCCGTCGATCGCGGCTGCCTCGTACAGGCTCGGGTCAATGGCGGTCATTGCCGCGATGTAGATAATGGTGTTCCAGCCGACTTCCTTCCAAACGTTGATAACACCAACCAGCCACCAGAAGTGCTGGCCTTCTCCCAGCCAGAACACAGGTTGTTTGATAATGCCGATCCCCTGCAGAAGCTTGTTTATGGGACCGTTACTGGCGAAAATGTTCTGCGCCATGCCGACCACGATGACCATGCTCAGGAAATGGGGCAGATAAGTGACCGTCTGCACGGTCTTTTTGAATGTCTTGTTTCTGACTTCGTTCAGAAGCACGGCCAGCAGAATGGAGGACACCGTGCCGAACACCAGATTGATGACGCTCATGGCCAGCGTATTCCGGATACTCCGGATAAAGTCCGGACGGCTGAACAGCCACTGGAAATTCGCCCATCCTACGAACGGACTCTCTGCCAGACCTCTTTTGGGGGTAAAATCCTGGAACGCGGTGATCCAGCCCCACATCGGGCCGTAATTGAATAGCAGGACATACAGCAGCATCGGAACGGACATGATCATCAGCTGCTTCTGTCCCCAGAGGGTCTTCCAGAAACCTTTTTTTCGTACGGGCTTCAATACAGTTTTTCCGGCTCTCGCGGTCATAATTCTTTGCTCCTCCCTGTGACAGAATCAGGGGGAGAGACGAATCCCTCCCCCTGAAAATTAACCGGATTATTCGCCCAGAGCCTGCTTGACGAGCTTCAGAACTTCTTCATGCATGAAGTTACTGTACACTTCGCAGGAGGGGTTGATCGCTTCGACGAAAGCGTCCCACTTAGCATCGAATTCAGCGGGATCAGCCATGATGACCTGGGGCAGGGTTTGATCCTGGATCGTCAGGAAGTCCTGATAATCGATATCGATGGGGGCCTTGTCGATCTGCCAGGCTTCTCCGTAGGGAGCGAGCTCCAGAGTCTTGTCGAAGAAGTCACCGGGGACGCGGACGCCGCAATTCTCGAGGAAGTTGACGTCATACTCGGTCATCATACCGAAGTACATTTCAGCCTGATCGCCGGGAGCCCAAGCGTTACCGTCATCCATGAGACCCTGCTTCTTGGGAGCGGATTCCCAGATGGTCAGAGCCATGTTGGCTTTCTTCCAGGCAGCATCGCTGCGCTGATCATACTGTTCTTTGGTCATCAGCATACGGCCGTCTTCAACGTAGTAATCTTCGCCTTCGATACCCCACTGGAGGATCTTCTGCCACTTGTCGGACAGGAGGTTCTCGAACAGGTTGATCATGCGTTCCGGATACTGGCAGTTGACGGAGATACCGAAGCCACGGTCCTTGTTCATAACGGTACCGTTGACATAGTGCTCTTCGATCTTGCCGTAGCCGTAGCTCTCATCATAGACCAGCGGGATGCCCAGGAAGGTGTTCTCATCCATCTTGGCGGTCTTCAGAGCGTCCATAGCGGTGCCGTGGTTCCAGCCCTGGTCGAAAGCGCCCAGAACGGTACCGGTGGACAGAGCGGCGATGTACTGGTCATAGTTCCAAACGAAGGTGTCACGGCTGATGGTGCCCTTGTTGAATTCTTCGTTCAGCTTCTTGTAGTAGTCCTTGGCGTAGGACTGGTTGATGAAGGTGGTGGTGGCATAGTCGTCAGTAGTGACGTCGATAATAACTTCACCGTCGTTCGGACGGCCCATCAGGTGCTGAACGGGGTTGATCAGGCCGAAGCGGCGCCAGTCTTCAACGGGGAAAGCAAAGCCGATGTAGGGGTTGCCGTCCTTGTTGGTGGGGTTCTCGGCGATGAAAGCGTCGAGCAGGTCGAAGTACTCATTCAGGGTGGTGGGAACCTTGTAGTTGTTCCACGCAATGACCTGCTTCTGAATGAAGAACATGGGGCCATTGGGGGCGTTATCGATCTTGCCGTTGTAGTTGATGCCGTAGTTGGGGATGATGTACAGTTTGCCGTCGTGCAGCAGCTGCTGGACGCGGTTGTCAGTGTAGATGTGCTTGTAGAGGTTGGGGGTGCCTTCTTCGGTGATGTAGGGCAGAAGGTCGATCAGAGCACCGGCGTTTTCGATCAGCTCAGCAGAGTTGCCGCCGTCGAACAGGTCCGGATAGTCTTCGTTAGCAATCTTGAGGCCCAGGGTCTCGTCCAGATCGCCGGCGAGGAATTCGATTTCGAACTTGATGCCGAATTCATCCTCAATCAGTTTGTAGATCTTGTTGTCGTCCGTGGGCTGATCGCCGGGATCGCCGCGGAAGACAGTGACGGTGATGGGCTCCAGGGCTTCGTCAGCCAGAGCCGCGGGCAGCAGGGCGACGATCATCGCCAGCGCCATCATGACAGCCAGGAACTTCTTCATGTGTTCTTCCTCCGTTTTCTTTTTTGGACACTTTGTGTCCGTTAGGGATATTATGTATCATTTGTACGTACATTCTCAATGGAGTAAACGGGAACTTTTAATCAATATTTGCGCTGTATCTGTTCATTTATTGCGATTGTTGTATGTAAACGTTTGCGCTGTATTACTCATATTTTGTCGTGTTTTCTTCCTTTCCGGAGTCGGGTGCCAAAAAACACTACAAATACAGTTTCCGTTATATTACAAGGATTCAACCGTGATTTTTCCATGCGGCAATGGCAGAATTCCGGGCGTGTTTTCGCTGAACAGCACAGTTTTTGCTTTCATAATATATGTTATTTCTGGCAGCACTCTGCGCATTCCTGCCGGCCGCGGCGTAAAAAAAACACAAAATGAGAAAAAAAAGCACCGCGTTCGCGGTGCCCGTTATTAAGCTTTCTGTATTCACATAACTTTCACAAGTTCGCCGATCACTCCGGCAAGCCTGTCCCCGCACATTTCAAAGTCCATTCCGCGGTATGTCCACGCGGCACGCCCGATATTGTGCTTTTCAAAAACCGTGTTAATCGTTCTGTACCACTTCAGGGCATCTTCCGGCTTCGCCACATCAATCACGCCGTATTCCCCGCAATACAGTACGGTACCGCGTTCCTCCGCAACCCGTATCGCCTCCGCGAAGAGGTCTTCAAAGAACTGCACCGTCGCGCCGCTTTCCTCAAATGAAACACGGGCATTGATGTCCAGCGAATCCACCCAGTGCGCGCCCTGATGAGTGAAAGGCAGCGGATCGTAACTGTGGAAATTGTATACAATCCTGTCATCATACGGCGGATCCATATCTTTCACCGCCGTCGCGTGGTTGTTCCAGTAACTGCCGACCAGGATCACCGTGTCCGGCGCGAAAGCGCGGATCCGCCCGATGCACTGTTTCGCGAGTTCGTTCCACGCTTTCGAATAGGCCTGATCGGTCACCTCATTCAGCAGTTCAAACGCCACATGCTCCGGATCGTTGCCGAAACGCCGCGCCATCTGCTCCCACAGTCTGCAGAAGCGTTCCTGCAACGCGGGATCGTCAAACAGACCGAACTGCGTTTCACCCTTATCAAAGCTGAAGCCGCAGGTCTTGTGCAGGTCAAGGATAATGTTCAGGCCATACTTCCGGCTCAGGCGGATCGCTTCCCCGATTCTGCGGAAGCCGTCCT
Organism: Clostridia bacterium; assembly: GCA_024404245.1. Taxonomy (GTDB): domain Bacteria; phylum Bacillota; class Clostridia; order Christensenellales; family Aristaeellaceae; genus Aristaeella. The sequence goes on along the minus strand of JAKSQH010000008.1, from coordinate 20,419 downwards.
CAATATACGCGCTGCCATCCTCCGTCTCCACAATGTTATAGTCGAACGGAAGGCGGACATGGTCCAGCCCCCAGGACGCGATCTTCGCGAAATCCGGTTCCGTAATGAAATTGTCCAGCCGGTCCTTAGAATAATCACACTGGCTCATCCATCCGCCGAGGTTCACACCCCTGCGGAATCCTCTGAATTCCTTCATAATATGTTTCCCTCCGTGTACCGCGCCCGGTCAGCACCGCCGCGCGGAATATGTGTCCGTCTGTATAATAATACAGCACACCGCAAATATGCAAGTAACAGTTCGTTACTTCATAAGAACATCGTCAGGATATACCGTTTCCCGCGGTTCCGGCACGGCAATCAATAAAAAAAGCACCCCTTCGCGAGGTGCTTTCCGGTTATGTGCTTGCTTTTCTGATTGCTTCCAGCAGATCCTTGTACTCTTCAAACGCGGGCAGCTCCGGATGGTCCGCGCGGATTCTTTCCGTACTGCGGAAGAGGAAGCCGGCCTTGCTCGCCTGAATCATGCCAAGGTCATTATAGCTGTCACCCGCGGCGATGGTTTCAAAACCGACGGACTGCAACGCGCGCACGGTTGTCAGCTTGCTCTTTTCACAGCGCATCCTGTACCCGGTGATTTCGCCGTCCTCCGCGACCTCCAGCGAATTGCAGAAGATGGTGGGCCATCCGAGCTTTTCCATCAGCGGCGTCGCGAACTGGGAAAAAGTATCGCTGAGAATCAGCACCTGTGTAAAGGAACGCAGTTCATCCAGGAATTCCTTCGCGCCGGGCATCGGGTCAATCTTCGCGATTGTCTCGCGGATCTGCTTCAGCCCCAGCCCGTGTTCCTTCAGAATCGCGATTCTGAACTTCATCAGCTTGTCATAATCCGGCTCGTCACGGGTAGTGCGCCGCAGTTCCGGGATGCCGGTTGCCTCGGAAAACGCGATCCAGATCTCGGGTACCAGAACGCCTTCGAGATCCAGGCAGGTAATGCTCATAGCCATGTTCCATTCCTCCGGTCAGATTCGGGATACAGCTATTATAAGCACACTTTCCGCGGCGTGTAAAGTTTCCCTCATGTTCTCTTTTTACTCGGCTTCTGTCGCCTCTTCCGGTACTTCCTCCTCCGGCGTTGTCACAATCGCGGTCAGTCCGTAGGAGATACCGGCAACATCCTGCAGCTTCACGGTCACGGCAAAGAGGGACTCATCGCTTTCCTCGGATTCGGACGCGGTGCCGAGCATGCTGATCCGTTCCACAGTTCCGTCCGCGGTGAATTCACCGTTGTTCAGATAGGTGAACTCAACCTTCACCTGATCCCCGACTTTCAGATTCTGGAGGTCGCTCTCAACAGCGTTCGCTTCCACGCGCAGGCCGCAGTCCGGATAAATTTCACATACGGTTCCGCCTGCCGCCAGTGCCGTGCCTGCGCTTACGCTCAGTGTGGAAACCACACCGTCAACGCCGGCGCGGATTACGGTCAGGTCTTCACGCGTTCCGTTGAATGCTCCGTCCACCGTTTCAAACAGCAGGTCTCCCGCCTTCACCTCCGCGCCGTTCTTCACGGCATAGGCGGCGATAAGGCCTGTGCCCGTATAGGCTGTATACGCGGCAAGTGCTGTGTTTCCGCGGCCGAGCTTCTCGGTATTGCTCAGCGCCTCATCACGGTAGATCATGGTGCTTTCGCCGGAAACCAGGTCACCGGTCAGCACTTCCACGGTATAGCTGGTGCCGCTGACATTGGTCACGATACCGGTACCGGCGTGCTTGGTTCCGGTCGCGTAAAGCCATACTGTCTCACCGGGATGAAGGGTTTTGGTCGCTTCACTGTTGTACGCGTTCCGGGTCGACGCGGAAATGGTATAGCGCACCGCCGGTTCAATAAAGGCCACACCGCCGTAGCGTGTCGCGACGGTTTCGGCGTTATCACCGATCGCGCCGAAAATACGGACAACCCCGTCCTGTTCGGCATACACCTTGGTTGTATCCAGTGTTGCCAGCACATCGCCGGCTTTCACATGCTCACCGGCTTTCACATTCACGCTGAGCACCGTACCGCCGAACACGCTGTTCTGCGCCAGCGTGGCGTCACACACGACGCTGCCGGTCAGGTTGATACCGTCCGCCGCCGCGCACCCCGCCAGCATGCAGAATACCAGTCCGAGTAACAGGGTTTTCTTCAGAAAACGCTTCATGTTCTTTCCTCCTTGAATGATATCACATATTTCAATTGGCGCGCAGCGCGTCAATCGGGTTCAGTTTGCTGGCCTTGCGTGCCGGTGCCCAGCCGAACAGGATACCGACAGCGGCGCTGAAGCAGACGCCGAGCAGGATCGCGCCGCTGTTTACGGTAAAGCTCATACCCATGATCTGGCAAAGGATCATGCTCAGCATTTCACCGAGGAGTACACCGATAATACCGCCGATCATGCTCAGCAGAAAGCTCTCAATCAGGAACTGGATCTGGATCTGCCACGGGATGGCGCCCAGTGCTTTCTTCAGACCGATTTCGGCCGTCCGCTCCGTTACTGTCGTCAGCATCATGTTCATAATGCCGATGCCGCCCACAACCAGCGCGATGCTCGCGATACCGGCCAGCAGGGTGCTGACCATGCCGAGCATGGTATTCATGGTTTCCTCGATGCTGCTCATAGTTGTTACGGTGAATGTGTCCTCTTCGAAGGAGAACATGGCGTCCAGTGTTTCCTCCAGTGCAGCGGATGCTGTTTCGGAATCCGTTCCGTCCGCCAGATAAACGGTCATGCCGGTCACAACACTCACGTTGTTCATCTTCATACATGTGGTATACGGAATCAGAATCGCGGGAGAACCGCTTATCATATCCACCACACTTGTGCTCGCGTCCTCATTCAGCAGACCGACCACCAGAAACGGAATGCCTTCGATATAAATGTTCTCACCTACGGGATTGACACCGTAAAACAGGCTTTCCACCATATCGTTGTTGATCAGGCATACAAAACACCGGTTGTCCTCATCCGCGACAGTCAGACTTCTGCCCCGCTTCACCGTATCCGGGTTTTTTCTGAAATAATAAGCGTTTTTCCCGGATACGGAGATGTTCTTTTCATATTTTCCGCCGCGGCTGACCCTCGCTTTCAGGCTGACCGAAGGGGTAATACCTTCCACTTCATCCAGTTCCGCCAGCTTCTTCAGATCATCGCTGTTCAGCCCGTCCTTCAGGTCGCTGCCGGTGATGTTTACGGACAGTGTGCCCGCGCCCATGCCGCTGAAACTGTCCGTCAGCGTGCCGGAAAAACCGGACACGGTGGTAATCAGCGCGATGACCGCGGTAACGCCGATCATGATGCCCAGGATTGTCAGAAAGCTGCGTACCTTATTGCCTCTGATATTGTCCAGGCTCATCGCAATGCATTCCTTCAGCATCACAAGGCCTTTTCGCATACGCTTAAGCATCAGCGGCGGCGCCTCCTTCCGTAAGGACCCCGTCGATGATATGCACGATACGCTTTGCGAACGCGGCTATATGCATATCATGGGTTATCATAATAATGGTTTTACCTTCATCACTCAGTTCCTGAAAAAGTTCCATGATCTGGTGTCCGGTCTTCTGGTCCAGCGCGCCGGTCGGCTCGTCCGCCAGCAGTATGCTCGGGTTTCCGACCAGCGCCCTCGCGACGGCCACACGCTGCTGCTGACCGCCGGACAGCTGGTTCGGTCTGTGTTCCATCCGGTCTTCCAGACCTACACGAACCAGCATCTCACGCGCGCGCTCGCGCCGTTCCTTCGGGCGTATCCCGGCGTAAATCAGCGGCAGCTCCACGTTTTTCAGTGCCGTGAGCCGCGGCAGCAGCTGGCTGTTCTGAAACACAAACCCGATTTCCTTTGACCGGATACGCGCGAGTTCCGCCTCGCTCTGGTCCTCAATCTCATGGCCGTGCAGCAGATAGCTGCCGTTTGTGGCGGTATCAAGGCAGCCGATGATGTTCATCAGCGTGCTTTTGCCGCTGCCGCTGGGGCCGAGAATACTCAGATACTCACCTTCACGCACTTTCAGGCATACATTTTTCAATATATGCGCCTGTTCCTCGCCCATGGTATAGAATTTATTGATATTTGTCATTTCCAGAAAGAGTTCACTCATATCCTTCCCTCTTTCCGCTGTCAGTTTCCGGGTCGGCCGCCGCCCGGATTGCCGCTGTTTCCGCCTCCGGTCCGGTTTGTGCCGTTTCCGCCTCCGAAGCTGCCCCAGTTATTCTGCTGACCGTTCCGGTTGTTGTTATTGGTATTGTTCCGGCCTCCGCCCATGAAATTACGTCCTCCGAAAAGGTTCATCAGCAGACCGGCGGCGGTGTTGGTTTCCACTTTCACTTCGCTGTACACCTCATCGCCGTTCTGAAGGCCTTCCCTGATCTCAACATAATTGCCGTTGGACACACCGATCACAACCGGCTTCTCCGTTACCTGATCCTCATCATCACGCACATAAACGAAGGCATTGTTCAGTTCATCAAAGCTGAGGGCGTCCGCCTTCAGAATCACCACATCGGTTGCCTCATTCCGCGGCACCGTCACCGTTACCTGCATGCCGGGATAGCAGCCCTCGTCCACATCCACATAGGCGGTCGCGGTATAATACGCGACATTGCCCGTGGAAGAGGATACATAGTTGATGGAAGCAACGCTGCTGTCAAAAACCTTTTCCGTCGCTGTTGTGGTCACACGGCAGACATCCCCCGTGTGCACATTCCCGATGTCGTATTCATCCACGCGGATGCTGACCTTCATGTGGTCAAAATCAACCAGCTGAATCACGGTCGCGCCGGCAGCCACGCTGTCACCGGCGGCATACAGCACCTGATTCACGGTACCGTCAAAATCAGCCTCCAGCACCTGGCCGTTCGCGAGCCGCGCCAGTCTTGTACCGGCCTTGACCTTATCGCCTTCCGAGACATACATATTCCGCACGGTCGTCTGCCCGTTCGCCGTCGCGTCCTGCGTATTCACAGCCTGCAGCGTTCCGCTGAAGGACAGTGAGTTGGAAATCGTGCCGATGGTCGCGGTATACGCCTGATAGGTCACGGTGTACTGATCCTTCAGCCGGCTCCACGCGTAGAACCCCGCGGCGGCGAGGATCACAAGAATCAGCAGTGTCACGATGATCCTGCGGATGACCTTCCCGGCTTTTTTCTTCTTTTTTTTAGGCTCCGTGCGCGCCGCCGGTGCCGCGTTTATCTCAGCGCCGACGTTTTCGGGTACAGTGTCCGGTTCCCTGTTTTTACTCATACATATCGTCTCCTTGCAGAACAGAACTTCATCGCCTGTGTATCATAGCATGATTTTCCTGTTTTTTCCTGCGTTGAATATAAACATTATGTAAACTCAGTGTAAACAAACAATCCCTGTCCTTTTTTTCCCCTATCAGGCTGTCTGATTACAAAGGGTACCGACCTTTCAGCCGGCCGTCAGGTCGGTTTCGCCGCGGTTATCGCCGGCATTCTCTGCCAGCGCGGCAACTACACCGGCCGGCTGTGGAAATGGGCGCCGGAGATGAACATCGGTCTGGTTCTGCTGATCGTTCTCGTTGTCGGTCTGGTCTGGGGGCTTATCAACGGCCTGATCATCACCAAGCTCCATGTTCCGCCGTTCATTGCCACGCTGGGCACGCAGACAATCATTTACGGTATTTCTCTTGTCATTTCCGACGCGCAGCCGATCGGCGGCTTCCAGAAGATCTATACATCGCTGATCAACGGCCGCATCGGTGATGTGAAAGGGTTCTACCTTCCCTATCTGCTGTTTGTCGCGATTGTTTTCGGCATTCTGTTCTGGTTCATTTACAATAAGACCCGTCACGGCAAATACATGTACGCGATCGGCGGCAATGAAGTCGCTGCCGAAGTTTCCGGTGTCAATACAACCAAAACGCTGATCGGTATCTATGTGACCGCCGGCCTTATGTACGCGCTGGCCGGTTATCTGCTGGCGGCCAAATCCGGCGGTGCTTCCGCCTCCATGGGTCAGGGCTATGAACTGGAAGCCATCGCGGGCTGCACCATCGGCGGCGTTTCCACCACCGGCGGTATCGGTACGGTGCCCGGCATCCTGGTCGGCGTTCTGGTATTTGAACTGCTGAAGATCATCCTCCAGTTCCTGGGCGTCAACCCCTACTACAACTACGTTGTGCAGGGTCTTGTCATCGTGCTGGCCGTATCCCTTGATATCCGGAAATACATCGCCAAGAAGTAAGGCTATGAAGAGCAAAAGAGAAAAAGACCTGGAAGCGCGCGAAAAAGCCGTGAAGGCCCGTGAGGAAGCTGTCGCGATGCGCGAGGAAGCCATCAGGAAAGAAAGTTTTCTGACAACGGCGATCCGTGAGAAAAAAGAAGAATGGTTTGATAAGGTACACCTGACCGTTCATCAGCTGGACATCATCATTTATATCGTGATCGCGTTGCTGGTGATCGTTGTCATCCTGATTATTCTGGAAGCGGCCGGAATTTTCAAAATCGGCGGCTGAGCAGACGAAAAGGCATCCTGCGGGATGTCTTTTTCGTATACAAAATAATATGCGAAATTTAGAGGCGGTACGGCAGTATTATGGTATAATACATGATCATAAAGAATATCGGCAAAGAGAGGGAAACAGAATGGACAATATGTCTCAGCTTACCAACCCCTATCTGCCCGCCTGGGAATACATACCGGACGGTGAACCCTATGTTTTCGGTGACCGGGTTTATGTATACGGTTCCCATGACTTCTTCGGCGGTGAGGTCTACTGTATGGGGGACTATATGGGCTGGTCCGCGCCGGTAAACGATCTGGGAAACTGGCGCTGCGAAGGCGTTATTTACCGTAAGGATCAGGATCCGGACAACGCGGACCTGCAGGGCAATCTGTACGCGCCCGATGTGGCCGTCGGTCCCGACGGACGGTATTACCTGTATTACGTACTCAGCAATTGCGGCTATGTTTCCGTGGCTGTTGCCGACAATCCCACCGGGCCTTTCGAGTTCTACGGAAATGTCCGCTATCCTGACGGTACCCGTCTGGGCGAAAAGGAAGGCGATGAACCGCAGTTCGATCCCGGTGTGCTGACGGAAGGCGATGTAACTTACCTGTATACCGGCTTTTGCAGTTACGGCGATCTGTCCCGCCACGGCGCAATGGTCACCGTTCTGGATAAGGACATGCTCACCGTAAAGGAAGCACCGCGCTTTGTGGCGCCCGGAGTCATGTACAGCGCCGGTACCGGATTTGAAGGACATGAGTTCTTTGAGGCGCCTTCCATCCGTAAACGCGGAAATCTGTACTATTTCATCTATTCATCCATTAAATTCCATGAGCTGTGCTACGCCACCAGCGAAAGTCCGGTCGAAGGTTTTGTTTACCGCGGAGTGATTATCAGCGCGTGCGACATGGGCATCGATACCTACAAGCCGGCTGAAAAACCCATGTTCTATACGGCGAACAATCACGGAAGCATGACGGAGATCAACGGCAGCTGGTACATTTTCTATCACCGCCACACCAACGGCACCAATTACAGCCGTCAGGGCTGTATGGAAAAGCTGACAATTCTGGATGACGGTACAATCATGCAGGCTGAGATCACCAGTTGCGGCGGCATTTCCACGCCTCTGCGCGGTGAAGGCGAGTATCCGGCGTATATCGCGTGCCACCTTTTCACCGATACGGATGTGGAATACATTCCCTGGTCTGGCTGGATGGATGACCGTTTCCCGAAAATCACCCAGACCTGCGGCGACGGACAGGACAGAATGAGCTATATCGCCAACATGCGTCCTTCCGCCACAGCGGGATTCCGGTATTTCGACTGTAAAGGTGTGAAAAAAATCGGTATCCGTACAAAAGGCTATGCGAACGGAAGCATGGAAATACGGCTTGCCTGGAACGGCGATGTCATCGGAGAAATCCCGATCGGGTACAACAATGTATGGCATTACGCGGAAACGGATGTTTCCGTTCCGGACGGGATCCGTTCCCTTTACTTCACTTTCAAAGGCAACGGTTACCTGCAGTTTGCCTCCTTCGAACTCAAATAAGGATAAACTAAAAGCGCGTGCCGGCATTGGCACGCGCTTCATTTACAACCTCAAAAATCAGTCATTTTCCTTTTCCCTGCGGATCTGCATCATAACGGCGGATGTTTTTGCCTTCAGCTGTGTTTTGCGATACTGCTGCGGCGGTACGCCCATAATCTGGCGAAAAACGCGGGAGAAACTGCTGAGCGCGTCATAACCGACAGCCCGCGAAATTTCAGTCAGGCTCATGCTGCTTTTCTCCATCATGACACACGCGTGACGGATCCGAAGCAAATTACGGTAGCTGGTAAAGGACATTCCGAGCTTTTTCGGGAAAAGTTCGGAAACATATGTTCTGTTCAGATACGCGTAGGAAGCCACATCCTGAAGCGAAATCTGCTCGTTGTAATGCGCTTCCATATACTCCGTTATTCTCTGAAAGTTATCTTTTCGCGGTTCCTTGCCGGTTCCGGAACGGATGTAACCCGCCTGTTCCGTGTTTTCGGTTGTTGTCTCATCATTCGGGGATTCGGTTCCTGTAACCGGGTATTTGCGGGGCATATCTGTATCTCTCTTTCCGTGCGGGGGCACTGTACAGGCGCAAAACGCCCGAACGTCTGTCAAAGCAGACGGATAAACCGGTCATGCGGACGGTTATCCCATGCAATCCATATGACACATGGTAATATTCCGTCTTTATGTCAATTTATCCCGCGTATATTAACAAATACCCCACAAAAAAGGTATACCATTACAGACTAAAAATGTGCCGAAATACATATCTGATCAAAAATTTGTGCAGCATTCCCGTGTTTCCGGCAGGTCTTCCCGAAATTATGTCAAAAGTTAAAAACTCCGCCCTCTGCCGCTGTGTATACAGGATATCCGCGTATGAACAGCGCGGCACATTTCTGTGCCGCGCGTTGTTTTTCACGCATATGTTCACTGTCTGCCGTGATGTGCCGCGTCAAAGAATGCGATGATGTTCTCCCATTTCGCGTTCGGAGGAACATCGCATCCGGTAGAAAGCAGGAAATTCGGTTTCCCGTCGCATTCCGCAAGCAGTTTTTCCACCGTTTCGCGCACCTGATCCGCCGTACCGTTGACCAGCAGCCCGGCAGGATCGATATTTCCCATACACAGCATATCCGCCGGTGCCGCCGAGAGCACACGCGCCATATCCACGGCGTTGCCGAAATGGTATGCCGCCGCACCCAGCGCGTACAGCTCCGGAATCATATGAATCACGGTATTCCCGCAGTTATGGTAGATCACCGCGAAATCGTCCGTCTGCACGGCATCAATGATCTCTTTCACATACGGGTTCGAGAATTCCTCACACATATCGCGGCCGAGCAGACCCGCGAGCGGCTCCGCGATAATAATTCCGTCCGCGCCCGCTTCCCGGAACGCTCGCGCGTAAGCAATCAGAAAATCCGTTGTCTTGCGCAGAACGGTGTGCACCGTATCCGGTTCATCATAACACAGATACATGATCTCCGTTACATCCATCAGCCTGCCGGTCAATGAATACGGTCCGATCATCCCGGCAAGCAAAGGCTTATCGGTAATCCGCCGCTTTGCCTGCCGGATGCCGTCCACACACACGCCGGTACGGCCGCTGCCGACAGCGGGCACGGCGAGTGCCGCGGCAGCGGCCTCATCACCGACAAGCTGACCGGTGATCACCGGTACATCATTCTGTGTAAAGTGTACCGATGCCCCGAAAGCCTCCGCTTCCACACTCAGGTCCATCAGACTCACCGCGGCCGCTGTTTCCGTATTTCCGGCAACGCAGGCAATCACATCAGCCATCAGCGCGCTGTCGCGCACCAGCTGCCCCACCGGAATATTCAGCCTTGCCGCGGCCGGAAAGGACAGAACCGGCAACGCGTTTCCCGGTGTTCCGGCTGCCGCGCGCAGCCATTTACGCATATTCACGGACATCACCCTTTGCAGAATATTGCCGCCTGTTCAGCCGCGCTTGCCGCGTCAGGCGTATAGGCGTCCGCACCGATCCGGTCACAGTATTCCTGCGTTACGGGAGCGCCGCCGATCATAATCTTCACTTTATCGCGGATTCCGGCTTTTTCCGCTTCTTCCACAATCTCGCGCATCTTCTCCATGGTTGTTGTCAGCAGCGCGGAACAGCAGATCACGCTGCACTCCTGCTCCTTCGCCGTGCGTACAAAGGTTTCCGGAGCAACATCCGTACCCAGATCAACAACCTCGAGTCCTTTGCCCTCCATCATCATTTTGCACAGATTCTTACCGATATCATGCAAATCACCCTGTACGGTGCCGATGCACACTTTCCCGCCGGCCTGAACGCCTTCACCCGCCAGCAGCGGCTTCAGCAACGCGGCGCCCTGGTTCATCGCGCGCGCGGCTACCAGCACCTCCGGCACAAAAATCTCATTCGCGCGGAAACGGTCACCGACCGCGCTCATCCCGGCCAGCAGTCCCTCGGAAAGAATTTCGCCCGCCGGAACACCCGCTTCAATCGCTTCGTTCACAAGCGCTTTGACATCCTTCGCCTTGCCTTTCTGCAGCTGCTCGGAAATTGTTTTCATCAATTCAGTCTTTTCCATACCGTTCCCCCTTACACCTGTCAGCTTCACGGCACCGTTCCTGATTACCGATGCCGCGGAACCGTTATTCATTATCAGATATTCTGCGTTCCGGCAGCGCGCTGGCCGTTAACACGGGTTCAGAGTGACTTTCCTTATACGGCATCCCTTGCGGTATTTCTGCGGTGTCACCCCGAAGTATTTCCGGAACGCGCGTGTAAACGTGCTGGAATCCGTAAATCCGCAGGCATGACACACTTCATCATTCGGCATCCCTTTGTTCAGCTGCCTCACGGCGTGCTGCATCCGCATCTGCATAATATACCGGTAAGGTGTACGCCCGGTTTCACTGCGGAACAGGCGGATAAAATAGTTCGGATGATATCCGAAAATCCGGCTCATATCTTCAATGGTTATCTCTTCGGAAAGATGTTCTGAAACGAATTTCTGCACATCATTCAGCATTGCCGAATTCCGGATGAAGTGCTCGTTTTCGTTCAGAAAGAAAGGGAAAGCGTCCGCCAGATGTTCCAGCAGATCGATTTTATCCTCACAGATTGCTTTTCTCACAGCGCCGGCAAAGTCGTGCAGACAGGTTTCACCGTCAACCTGCAGTTCAATCAGTCCGTTTACACGGTGTTTCGGAAAATCCATATACAGATAGGTGTACTCCAGTTCCTGCCCGCTCTCATGCCACACACGGTAAGGAATCATGGACGGGAATACATAAAGATGGTCCGGTGTCAGATGACGTCTGTCACCGGCCGCTTCATAGATCGCGTCGCCCTTTGTGATATAATAAATCCGGGAATATCCCGACGGTACTTCCTCAACCGGTTCCCACGCTGCAACAGTATCCATATTGCCGTATTCGATCAGCATTTTCTTTTCCCTCCGGCGTTTGTGCATATTATAACCGTTGAAAGAAATGTTTGTAAATCCCGCGTTTGCCATGTAACCGCACACAGTATAAAAATAACCGTACTCGTCCGTAAACATCACCCGTAGATATCCGGGTCACGGTTGTATTTCACTTCCCCGGTACCGGTTTCAGCCGGCCGGAGTTCCGGTTGAAGCAAATCCGCCTCCGGTGTATAATACGGATATATGGCGGCAGCATAGCCGTCCGGGGAGGGATTGCCGTTGTTGAGCGCGGAACTTTATCCGGAAATCTTCAGAAGAAAATCGTTTCATCTGTTCAGGGGCACCGGTTCCGATACCGTCACGATTCAGGAATTGATGGAAATTGAACGTGTCTGGCATACGTTCGGCAGGCTGTATCCGGATATCAGAACAGCCCTGCGAATCGTGCCGTCCGAGAAAGTGCATTTCAAGCGTGATGCCGAATACTGCATCCTGATCTACAGCGAGAAAAAGGATAACTACCTGCTGAACGCCGGCTATATGGGTGAGCAGCTGGATCTGTACCTTGTTTCCCGCGGCATCGGCACCTTGTGGTTCGGTATCGGAAAACCGGACGAGCCTGTATATGACGGGCTGGATTATGTGATCATGATTGCTGTCCGCAAGGTGAATAATGAATCGCTGTTCCGGAAGGACATGTACAGGGCGAAAAGAAAGATGGCTGAGGAAATCTGGCCGGGGGATACCTCCGGCATAGCGGAGATTGCCCGGTTCGCGCCCAGTGCCTGCAATTCCCAGCCATGGTATGTGAAAAATGAAGCCGGCGTACTGACTGTTTCCCGATACAGGAAACCGGGAAAACGAGGCATCATGCCCGCGGGTTCCGTCGGATATTTCAACAGGATCGATATCGGTATTTTCCTTTGTTTTCTGGAGATCATCATGGCGGAAAAGGGGATCACCGCCGCGAGAGAACTGTTCATTGACTCCGGGGATGAAGAATATACGCCCGTCGCGAAATACTCCGTCGGATAAAAAACATAAACAGCGGATCGGCTGCCCTTCGGCAGCCGGCCTTCACTTTGTCCGGTTTTTTATCCGTTTCCGGGATTTGTTTATGGGTTCATTGTGTGATGCCGATCTGATTCCGCATACGGTTCATTCCCTTCATACCGTATCCCGGCTAAACGGAATTCCGTCAGATACTGTCCGTTTCTTTTTTTCCGACGGACGCGAGCACGGTTTCACGCAGTGCGGAATACCGTTCCCGCAGCGCGGGAGCCGTGGCTTCACTCCATTTCTCCTTTTCGCCTTGAATCAGCCATTCGCGCATCTGCGTGGCGGACAGCGGTACGGATTTCGGCACGGCCAGTTCGGCCACATTCATGCCGTTCGGCCCTGAAAACCAGCCTTCCCTCCGTTCTTCCCTTCCGGTGATCATCAGGTCCGGCAATGTACCCGTGTATTCCTTTACCCTGTTCAGAATATACTCTCCCCACAGTATGTGATTGCCGAATCCCGCGTCCGGAAGCGGGAAAACGCTGATATTATCATCCGGGAATACGGCTTTCAGCATATCCCTGCGTTCTTCATAGGAAAACGGGTTTTTCTCCGTGCCCGCCTCCTGTGAGGATCCGACCAGAATAATAATCTTTTCGCAAATCTCCCGGGCTTTTTCGATCATCTCAATGTGACCGAGATGGATCATCTGAAACCTTCCGGTCAGTACTCCCGTACGGTACGGTTTCCGGGCCCCGTCCATCCGCAGTCACCTCCTTTATCGCGTTTCCGGCTGAAATTCCGGTTTGTCCTGATGTATCATTTCCTGGCCGTCCGTATACTTACCGGGCTGATATCAATTCTTTTTCACGGTCATGAGGATGAAGGTGATAACCCTGCCCAGTCCCCTCTCAAGGAATTCGCGATCACGGAGAGCATACTCGTGGCCGGTTGAGTACCAGTCCTTCCAGAAGGGTTCGGGATCCGGAACGGTAACAACAGAAACCGAAGCTTTACCGGCGCTTTCTTTTTCAAGATGAGCCTGCCACCATTCCGCGGTCCTGAACATATATGCTTCGTCATCCGCCCACTCGGTCATGAGTGCGTTTTCCTCCTGCGTCATTTCACGCGCGAGGCCGGGCACAGCCAGCAGAACCGTGCCGCCCTGTCTGACCAGAGGCAGCGTCTTTTCACCGAAGACACCGTCCGCGGTACCGAAGTAGTGATAGGCGTCGATACTGACGAGAGCATCAAAGAAATCATCCGGGAATGTCCGGTCCAGAGCGTCCGCGTGAATCGGAACAGCCTTATCGGCGATGCCGTTTTCACGGAAACGCTTCATATTCTCCGTGGCCGGTATCCACAGATCTACGGCATAAACCTTTTCGGCAGCGGTTTCTTTAGCCAGATACACGGTGGTCAGACCCTCACCGCAGCCCAGGTCCATCACATTGCCGTGCACCGCCGCGGGATCCTGTTTCACCAGCGCGTCCAGCAGAAGCAGCGCGTTGGGACCCATCATATAATTCGCGGTAAAGAAACGGCCATACTTATCCGAAAGTGTGCGCGGTAAAACACGGAAGAAGATCAGCCCTTCATCAGAGCGGTTCTCGGTAAAGGAATAACTTTCCTTTTTCAGCAGGCCGCGCCACATTTCCGCCGCGGGATTTGACGGAATGACACAGAAGCCGGTATCTCCGCTCTGCTGGCGCAGGAAGCGGAGGAAGATATCCTTCGCGATGCCCTGACCGCGGTTTTCCGGAAGAATCCAGATTTCTTCCAGATAGGCGGTACAGTCATCCGCTTCATCCCCGGAGCCGGGGACAGAAGTAACGAGAAGCCCGACAGGCGCGCCGTGCTTCACGATGATGTAAGTGGCCTTATTCGGATCCGCGCGCAGCTCCCGGACCATAGCAGCGGGATTGTGCCGTGTAAGGCTTTCGTCATAACGGGAAAGCTCGTCAATGTAGCGTGCGAACAGAAAATCAAAAGCACGGGGATTTTCCACCGCGTACATCAGGCGGTATCCGTTCTTTTCTTCAGTAGCGTTATCATAGGTCCACTGGCAGGGGCGCACGGCCACGGGCAGTTTCTCAAAGGGGCGGTCGGGTTCCGACGGGTTAGGTTCCTCATGCGGGAAAGCCTCGCACAGGGTGGATTCCACAAACTTGCCGCCGGGCATCCGCAGGGAACCGGGCTCAAACTCATACGCGAGAAAAGCGTCCCAGGCATTGCCTTCCATATCCGTCAGTCCGAGCGAGCCGGCGCGGACAAAACCGAGTTTCGGATAATAGTCCGGTTCACCGAAGATGATCACACCGGGATAACCGGCAGCCTTCAGCAGGGGCAGTGTCTCCGTAATCAAACGGCGGCCGATGCCCCGGTTTTTATAGGCGTGATCGGCACACAGCGGACCGAAGGAAGGAACAGTGATTTCTTTTCCCTCATACAGAACCTTGCATTTGAAGTAGTTGATAAGGCCGACGATCCTGTCCCCGCAGACGGCAACACGGCTGAATTCCGGCAGAAAATCCGGATGTGAGCGCATGGCACGCACCATGAGATGCTCATCACAGCCGGGACGGTATTTATTCCAGAAAGCACGGCGGACCATAGCCTCCGTGGCAAAATAGTCCTGTTCGGTCTCCCTGCGGATCTCAATGGTCTGATGCCCGTTGATTTTATTGTTATCCATGTTGTTTTCTCTCCTCGTCTGTTTTTCGGTTTACATAAGGTCTGTTTCGCATGTGTGAGAAAACGGACAGTCAGGCCGGGCTTGTCGGGATGAACGGATTTTAGGTATAGAAAAAGAGGCCTTCCCCGGAACAGCTTGCGCCCAAAGAACGGTAAAGCAAACACGCGGCCATGCCACCGCGGCATTCCTTATCAGTTCCTGTCCTTTACGCAACCGATTCCAAAAAGCACCTCCGCTTTCCGGCCTTAGCCGGATCTGACAGCCGTATTATAGCACTTCACATCATGTTATACAAGTGATTCCCGCTATAATGACAATTCGTGATTGTCACTGATATGGAATATATTGTATAATAGGCAAAACTGATTTATAGGAGGATAAAAACAAATGTGGATCACCCGTTGTCTGGCGGAAGCCGCGGAGGAAGCCGCGCCCGCGGCGGATACTTTCGGCAGTCCGGATATCATTGACCTCATCATTGCCGCGATGGGTCTCTTCTATCTGGTAGTCGGAATTATGACCATGGTGACAAAAAAGTTCTATGGCGGTCTTGAAAAAGGATATGCCAAATATACCACCGAATCCGTGCAGAATTGTATCATACCGATTGGCCTCCAGTACACGCTGGTCGGTCTGTGCATGATCGCGTTCTACGCGACCGCTCTGCTTCACTGGACATGGCCGCCCAGGCTGATTCTCATAGGTGTTTTCCTTGTGGTGATCATCATAGCCGGGCTTGGAATGAACAAAAAGCTGGTTAAGAAATAATCCCCCTGACGGAAACGCGCGTATAGCAACGGAGGAAACACGCATGATCGAGATTTCACACCTGACAAAGACCTACGGGGACCGCAAAGTAGTCAATGACTGCACATGGGAAGTGCCTGACGGCGCGATCATGGGCTTTATCGGGCCTAACGGAGCAGGCAAGACCACCCACCTGAAGATGATCACGGGCGTGTTGCGTCCAACCGCCGGAACAGTAAAACTGAACGGGTTCGATATTACGAAGGAGCCGCTGAAAGCCAAGGAAACCTTCGGCTATGTCAGTGACTCACCCGATCATTTTCTGCGGCTGAAAGGCGTTGAATATCTTAACTTTATGGCGGATATCTATGGCATGCCGTCTGAGGGACGGCGGGAATTCATTGAAGAATACGCGGACCGTTTCGGCATCGCGGACGCGCTGAACAGCAAAATTCTGTCCTACAGTCACGGTATGCGGCAAAAGATCATGGTCATGGGCGCGCTGATCCACAAGCCGCCGATCTGGATTCTGGATGAGCCGTTGCTCGGGCTGGACCCGCAGAGTGCTTTCGAGCTGAAAAAGATGATGCGCGAGCATGCGGATGCCGGAAACAGTGTGCTGTTTTCAACCCATGTGCTGGAGGTGGCGGAGAAGCTGTGCGACCGCATCGCTGTAATCCGGCAGGGTGAAATCAGGTTCACCGGCACGCTGGATGAGTTGAGGAGCGGATATCCGGAAGGGACATCTCTGGAAGATATCTTCCTTCATCTGACCGGTGAAAAGCAGGCGTCCGTCGAAACCGGAACGGAGGCCTGAAGAGAATGAAACGATTTCTTCTTCTGGCCCGTGTTCTCAGAAAATGCGGAAAAGGAAATGAAAAGCAGGACCGGCAGGCGGATCTGAAGGGCGATAACTCGCTGCTGCTTTATGTGGCAGGCGGATTGATCCTTCCGGTGGTGCTGTTCTTTGTCGGGCGTTTCTTCGGCCCGTTATCCCTGCTGTTCGGCGGGGTTGAACCGTTTATGGCGACTCTGTTCCTGATCGTGGCCTTTATGCTGCTGTTGATGTCACTGATGGACCTGATAAGCAACATGTTCCTTTCCTCGGATCTGCCTTATCTGATGAGTCTTCCGTTTTCACCGCGCCAGATCGTATTCGCCAGAACGCTGAATACACTGAAGACGATGGTCATTCTGTCATCGTTGATCATTCTCCCCTTCGGCGTCGGATTCGCGGTCGGCAGCGGCGGAACACAGCCCGCCGGATACTGGATCGGGCTGATTGCCGGTGATCTTGCGACGACTGTAGCGGCAGTCGCGCTGGCGGGCATACTGGCAATTCTGATTATGACTGTGTTCCGCATCGCGCGGAACCGTGAAATGATGGCCGTAATCGGCGCGTTACTGGGCTTCGCGGCGTTGATCGGCTACCTGTTCATCAACAAATCGAATACGGCGCTGAACGCCGAAACAGTCAAGGAAACCGCCGGCGCGGTGGTAAGCGCGCTCAGCGGACCCGCGGTCGCGATCCCGGTAATTCCGTTTGTAACAAAGATGATGGCAGGGAAAGACGTAGTGCTGAACCTGCTGATTGTATTGGCAATAACCGCGGCAATCGCGGCGCTGTATCTGTTTGTGAGCGACCGGCTGTACCTGCGGGCCGCGTTGAATATGCAGGATTCAAGTTCCAAGCGAAGGAGCCTCGGTACCGACGCGATGGACCGCGCTTGCAGGCAGCGCGGTATACTGAGTGCTTATACGCGACGCGATCTGCGGCTGGTTTTCCGTAATCCCGCGTACATGACCAACGGTTGGCTGCTGGCGCTGGCCTGGCCAGTGGTCCTGCTGGCGACTTTCTTCCTGAAGGACGGGCTGCCGTTTGAGCTGCCGACAGGCGATTCAGCCGAACAGGCGGAGATGATCCGCAGTCTGATGACGCTCGCAGGCAGTATCGCGGTCGCGCTGATGGCCGCGTGCAGCACCGTGGGTCTCAGTTGTCTGGCCGGAACGCTGATTTCCCGCGAAGGCGCGAGTTTCTATTACTTAAAAATGGTGCCGGTGTCCTATCGTCTGCAGGTGTTCGGAAAGCGGAACGCTGTGCTGACGATTGCCGGAATCGGCAGTGTGGGATATGAGATTCCGGCTGCCGTCGTGCTTTGCGCAACCGGCACGGTCACCCCACTGTGCGCGCTGCTCTGCATCCTGCTGACAGCCGCGCTGGTGGTGATCCTGGTGAATCTGGAAGCTGCCCATGATCTGAAGAAGCCCAATCTACACTGGGAAAGCGAAGCCTCCATAGCCAAGTCCAACTCACGTGGAATGATTATCTGGTTTGTGTGTATTCTTCTGGCAATGATTCTCTTCCTGGCAATGCCTTTTCTGGTGGTCCTCAGCCTGCCGGAGAATCCCGTGCTTTTCGCGACGCTGATCGCGGCGGGGCTGGTACTGATCGCCTGGGGCGGCGCTGCGTTGACCGAAAGAAGGCTGAACCGCAAATCCGCCCTGTGGCTTGGAAACATTGACACGTAAAAAAGAAGGACTCAACGTTGATACACCGCGCACTGATACGGGAGGAAAAACGGACTTTCACCCGCGCTGCAATCGGTCAGCGCGGGTTTTTCATGCCCTACGCCCCCGGTCAGCCGTCACAAGAGATGTACAGGCATAATCCGGCATTCACACAGCGCTTTCTCCCGTATGATTTATTCCCTGAATGCCAGTTATATGCCACAAAGAGCAAATATGCAAGTTAACGTTGCAGATTTTTGCATTTTGACAATTTGTGACATGTTAACATCGATTTTTGGCAATTGTCTCAGGCGATTCTGTTATTCATCGGATTCTCTCCCAACAGATACCTTTTGTCTTTTTAACTTCCGGATCTGACAGATTTTGAATTCTCCGTTGGATTCTTTTTTATCGCTTGCATTTTTTCAAGCGATAAAGTAATGATCGTACGGTCCGGATCAAACTGTTCTTCAATGCCGCGATCTGGTAGTCCGTCCATCAGCTGAGCATAGGGCTTCTCATCCTCCGGTAGTAAGGGAGTTATTGATATATTCGTACCAAACAGTTTCAAGTCCCAGTTTTCATACATTGGAATCTGGGCAATGAAAGCCTCCGCCGGGCCGCGGTTGATATGCGCGGTGTATTTGACCCCAAGGGCAAGGAGATCAGAGCACAGGCCAGACCGGACGAGGGCAAGGTGGTACCTTGGGCTGGGAAATTCAAGATGAAGCAAGCCTAATAGAAAAATAAGCTGTATCGGTGATGAGCCGGTACAGCATTTTTGTGCAGCGGTAATTAAAATATGGGTCGATCCATGGTATTATAGATTTGGCTCTGGTGAGCTATAGTGTTCTTTAACACAGCTGATTAAATAATTTGCGGAGTTAATTGAGGCATTCCATGGCTCCCCAGAAAGAAATAAGGAGCGATCGTATGAAAATCGTATTGGCACTGGCGTTTCTTGGTCATATACTCTGCGGTGTATGCGACTGCCTGCTCAGCTATTCTCCCGGCGGAAGGATAGATCTGGCCAGTGTGCTTAAGGATGCCAAGAAAATGCGCGAAGAGTTCAAGGCTCTTCCGCTCAGTTGGCCCATGGCGTCCATCCTGTTGGGCGTTGCAGCCATTACCATGTTTGGCTTTGGTTATCTGGAGCTGAGCAAGTGGATGGGCACCTTCTCGCACACTGCCTCCACGATCATGTACATTTCTTCCATCGTATTTCTGATCCCTATCGTTGTTCATCATATCATCTGCGGTCTGGTCGAATGGCTTTATGTCAGGCTGGGCAGAACGGATGAAGCTCGGACTGTTGCGTTGGAATTCCAGAAGAAAACGATTGCTACCATGTTTGTTGGTTATCTGGGCCTGGCCGTGTTCCTGGTCACGCTGTTCATCATGGTCGTGACAGGGAGAACCAGCCTGCCGCAGTGGGCATGCATCGTCAACACGCTGCCGCTCATGGCCGTGCTGGCACTGACAAAGTTCCCGGCCAAGGGAAATATCGCCGGCGCGGTGATGTATCTGGGGCTGCTTATGTTGATCTGATAAAACGAAATGTGCTTGCTTCACTATAGTGATATTTAGCGGAGTAGACAAATAAGAATTTGAGGAGGCTGTTTTATGAATATAGAAATCAAAGAGAATGGTACCTGGTTTCATGGTTCAAATCAGAGATTCACAATGCTGAAAAAGGGAAGCACAATAACACAGTGGAAGGCATTGGCCGAAGCCTTTTCTCATCAACCCAGCAGTTTGTCATATGAAGATAATGGGATCATCAATCACAACGGGACTGAACACGGATATTTGTATGTGATTGATGAACCAATCGTGGTTGGAACAGATATCTATCCGCATCCAAGAACAACAATGGATCAGAATGCAGAATTTCTGACGGCGAGAGATTTGAAGGTAAAGCTGGTAAGCAAACTGATGGTATAAGCCCGACAAATCCCAGTTCGCTCGCTCAATATTGGGACGATATGTTCCCGTGTACTGCGGGG
>JAKSQH010000079.1 GCA_024404245.1 Clostridia bacterium | reverse complement strand
ATTTTTCCGCAACAATTGTCAATAATTATTACACATTTTTGTAATAATTAGAGACTCCGCGTCTTTTTTCAAAAAAAACACGCACCGGTGCATCATTTCTCATGAATTCATATGCACAGGTGCGTTATTTTGCGAAACAGTTACCGTATATGATGACAGCTCAGTTATTCCACAGCCGCGCGCGCCTGGAATTTACGCTTTACACGGCGGATCATCACGGTATAGCACGGAATCAGGTAAATATCCGCGGCAACCCACGCGGCGGGATTCGCGCAGCAGGCCGCCGGATAGCCGAGCGGCGGCACCAGCAGCAGCGCCACCAGTGAACGCGCGACCATCTCAAACACGCCGGCCATCATCGCCTGGGTCGTATAGCCCATGCCCTGTATCGCCAGACGCACAATATTCACAAACAACAGCGGAATATACAGCGCGCTGTTCACACGCAGATAACGGTATGCCAGCTCCGTAACCTCCGCCGCGGCGCCGGGATCCAGGAAAACACCGATAAAGGTTCTGCCGAAAAGCCAGATCGCCGCTGTGGCGCAGACCGAATAGACAGTACCGATCACACCGGCGCTCTTCAGCCCCGCGGTCACGCGGTCCGGCTTGCCGGCACCGATATTCTGCCCGGCGAAGGTTGCCATGGCGGACGAAAGCGCGTCATACGCGCAGGTGAAAACCGTGCTCACCTTCACACCCGCCGCCACGGCGGCAACAGCCGCGGTACCCAGCGAATTGACGGCGGTCTGCACGATCACCGTACCGATAGCCGTAATGGAGAACTGCAGGCCCATCGGCAGACCGATGCCCAGCAGGCGCTTCGCCGATTTCGCGCGGAAGCGGCGCTCGTCCTTCACGGGACGCAAAATCGGGAACCTGCGGATCAGCACCACAGTGCAGCCGATGCCGGAGCATATCTGGCTGATGACCGTAGCCACGGAAGCGCCGGCTACACCCATGTTTGCCTTCAGAATCAGCAGGAAATCCAGCGCGACATTGATCAGCGACGCCATCACCAGGAAAATGACGGGCGTGCGGCTGTCGCCCAGCGAGCGCAGAATGCCGCCGGCCATGTTGTAAAGCATCATAGCGGGAATGCCGGCAAAAATGACGCTGATATACGACACCGCCGCGGGCAGGATCTCCTCCGGCGTACCCATCAGGCGCAGGATAGCCGGGCAGAGCAGCGTTGTCGCCAATGCCATCACAACAGCGATGCCGGCGCAGAGATAAACGGAGTTGAACACATAACAACGCAGCCCGTATTCATCCTTCGCGCCGAAGCACTGCGCCACGGGGATGGCGAAGCCGGAGCAGATGCCCATGCAGAAGCCGAGCACCAGAAAGTTGACGGAACCGGTGCAGCCCACAGCGCCCAGCATTTCCGCGCCGAGCACGCGGCCCACGATCGCCGCGTCCACAATGTTATAGAGCTGCTGAAAAAGGAAACCGAACAGGAGCGGCGCCGCAAAGGAAAGAATCAGCTTTGAGGGCTTTCCGTCCGTCAGATCACGCGTGCGTGCCATACCGCTCATCTCCCTTCCGGTATAATAATCACGAAGAGTATTTGTATCACTTTCACTTGATGAAAGCAATAAGAAAAAGCCTTGAAACAAGGCTTTTATCTTGCGCCGGGAAACGGCGTTTATTCAGGATAAACCATGGTAGCCGGGCTGCAGGCGTCCAGCACGCTGACATACGCCGCGGCCTCCGCGCGGGCGCCGGCAAGATCATGCTCCAGCCAGTTGCCGCACTCGATCCGCTTCGCGCCGGGAATCTCTCCTTCAAACGCGGCGGAAAACGCGAACGCGTCCCGCGTGAGCTGAAGGGCATCCTCCTTTGAAACACTGTCCCGCAGGATCAGGTAAAAGCCCGTGCGGCAGCCCATGGGGCCGAAGTACACCACTTCATCGGACCTTACGGAGGAGCGGACAAAGGTCGCCACAAGATGCTCCAACGTATGCAGGGCTTTCTGCTCCAGATAATCCCCGCGGTTCGGGAATTTGAGCCGCAGGTCATATGTCACACAGTCCCCGTCCACACGGGAAACGTACATGCCCGGCACCAGTGTGTCGTGGTTGATGGAAAACGACGCGATCTTCTTCATCATATCCTTACACCTTTTACACCTTTACACCTGCGCGCTTTGCGCGCCTTCGAGCGCTTTCAGCGCGGCGGCCTGCTCCGCAAGCTTTTTTGTTCTGCCCGTGCCGCGGGCCAGCTCCTTACCGTAGCGGTATACGGCGGCCTCAAACAGCGGCTCATGGTCCGGGCCGGTCTGCCCGAGAATTTCGTAGGTCGGCGCTTCCCCGCCGTCACGCTGCAGCTTTTCCTGCAGGGCGCCCTTGCTGTCCTGCATGGGGCGGCGCACTTCCTCCGGCCTCGGCCAGTTCTTTTCCACAATCCGGCGGGCAGCGTCCATACCGCCATCCAGATACACGGCGGCAAGCACGGCTTCCATCGCGTCACACAGCACGGACGGCTTCTCGCGGCCGCCGGTCAGCTCCTCGCCCTTATCCATGATCAGCGCCCCGCCGATACCGAGGGAGCGGGCGATCTGGCTCAGCTCCGCCTCGCACACCAGCAGCGCGCGCAGATGCGTCAGCGAGCCCTCGCGGTCCACAGGGTGCGTCCTGTACAGCGTTTCACTCATGATCAGCTGCAGCACGGCGTCACCCAGGAACTCCAGCCGCTGGTTATCTTCCCTTCCCATGGAGGGATGCGTCAGCGCGCGCTTCAGCAGACTCTCATCATGAAAGGTATAGCCCAGGGCCTCCATTAACGCCTTCATCGCCGTTTACTTTTTGCTTTCGATGTAGCTGACCACATCGGCCACGGTCTTCATGCGCATAATCTGATCATCCTCGACCATGATGCCGAAGGAATCCTCAAGGTCCATAATCATGACCATGATATTGGCGGAGTCGGCCTTCAGATCCTCAACCAGACGGCTTTCGGGCTTCACATCGGCCTCGTTCACTTTCAGCTGCTGCGCGATCATTTTCTTAACCTGATCAAAAATCATTTTCATATCCTCCTTTGTTTATTCCGCGGCATTCGCGGTCTGCTCCGCGATGCCCTTCGCGATGATATCGACAACCTTGCCGTCGATCATCTTTTTCACCTGCGTAATCGCGCAGGCAAACGCGTGCGCGTTACTGGAGCCGTGCGCCTTGACAACGGCGCCGTTCACACCGAGCAGCGGCGCGCCGCCGACCTCGGTGTAGTCCATAATCTTCTTTACCCGGCGGAAGGCGGGCTTGCCGATCAGGCCGGCGATCTTCCCGCGGGTATCCGCCATCATTTCACCCTTGATGATGCCCATCAGCGTTCCGGCAAGGCCTTCCATGAACTTCAGGATCAGGTTGCCGCTGAACCCGTCGCACACGATGACATCCGCCTGATCGGCGGTAATATCACGCGCCTCGACATTGCCCACAAAGTTATAGGGGGCTTTTTCCATCTTCGGGTAGGTTTCCTTCACCAGCGCGTTGCCCTTTTCGGCCTCGGCACCGATGTTCACCAGACCGACGCGGGGATTCTCAATCCCGACCACGCCCTTCATATAGGCGTCGCCCATCACGCCGAACTGCACAAGATAATCCGGTTTGCAGTCCACATTGGCGCCGCAGTCAATCAGCAGGAAGTGACCCTTTCCGTTCGGCAGCAGCGGGGCGATGGCAGGCCGTTCCACACCCGGAATCCGGCCCAGGCGGAACATGCCGCCCGCCAGCACGGCACCGGTGGACCCGGCGGAAACAAAGCCGTCCGCCTCGCCGTCACGCAGGGCAAGCATGCCCTTCACGGTGGCGGATTCCTTTTTGGTGCGCACACCCATTACGGGGCTTTCATGATTGGTGATGACCTCGGGCGCGCTGAGCAGCGTAATCCTGTTACGCACATCCGCGGCATCCGCGAGGAAAGGCTCAATCTGAGCGAGATCACCGGCAAGGATAATCTCCAGCGCGGGATCGTTCCGCAGTGCTTCCACACTGCCCAGAACGGGCGCTTCCGGAGCCAGGTCCCCGCCCATGGCGTCAATAAAGAGGCGCATAGCTGATTCCCTCCGCATCAATAGGCCTTGGCGAAGTACATGACCTTCTTCGCCTTTTTGCCGCAGCACACGCAGGTATCACCGAAGGTTTCGCCTTCCTGATCAAAGGGCATGTTGCGGGAGCTGGCGTTGAACTTTTCTTTGATTTCGTCTTCACAGGCGCGCTCGCCGCACCACATGGCCTTGGCAAAGCCGTCCTGCACGGCGGCTTCCAGCTCGGCCATATCATGCACGGGCTTCGTGTGCGCGTCACGGTAGGCCTTCGCCTGCTCAAACAGCGTCTTCTGGATATCATCCATCAGCTCAGCCAGGCGGCCGGCAATGCCTTCCAGCGGGAGAGTGGTCTTTTCACAGGTATCGCGGCGGAACACGGTCACAACGCCGTTTTCCAGATCGCGGGGGCCGACCTCCAGGCGGACAGGCACACCCTTCATTTCCCAGTCATTGAACTTGAAGCCGGCGGACACGGTATCGCGGGTATCCAGCTTTACGCGGAAACCGGCGGCCTTCAGGTCGGCATTCAGCTTCTCACAGGCTTCCAGCACGCCGGGCTTGTGCGCGGCGATGGGCAGGATCACAGCCTGGATGGGGGCGACTCTCGGGGGCAGGCGCAGACCGCGCTCGTCACCGTGGGTCATGATGATGGCACCGATCAGGCGGGTGCTGATGCCCCAGCTGGTCTCATGCACATAGGTCAGCTTGCCTTCTTTGTTCTGATACTGAATGTCGTACGCCTCGGCGAAGTTGGTGCCGAAGTTGTGGCTGGTGCCGGCCTGCAGGGCTTTGCCGTCCTGCATCATGGC
>JAKSQH010000078.1 GCA_024404245.1 Clostridia bacterium | reverse complement strand
CTATGTAACGGCGGAATCACAGCCGGATACGATCCTGCTGCATGTGAAAGGAAGCGCGGAAGGGCTCGAGTTGCCGCTGGTCAGGGACTACAGAACGGGCAAAACGGTCATTCTGAAACCTTTGTATGAGAAGAACGGTGAAACGGTATTTGAAACACGGGCGATCCCCGGTGAATATACCGTGTACCGTATTCTGTGAGAAATGGCACAGGCCAAAAACAGACATCCGCCGCGGGAAACGCGGCGGATGTTTACATGCTGTACGGTTATTTCATTCTGACGGCGTTCTCCTGCGCGATCAGGCACAGCTCAGCCGCTTTGAAGGCATGATGCTGGGTCATGGCGTTTTCCGTACGGTTCAGGCAGTCCAGAATCAGCTTTCCGAAGAACGGGAAGCCCGTGGCACCGACCGCGTTGACATACTTTTCTCCCTGACCGTTGACAAGAAACACGTGCCCGCCGCCTTTTTCGGCGGAGGCCAGATTTACGTATTTGCGGACTTCAATAAAGCCTTCAGTACCCTGAATAAAGACACGCCCGTCGCCCCACGTGCGCAATCCGTCAGGCGTGAACCAGTCCACACGGAAGTAGTTCGCGGTGCCGCCCGCTCCGATCAGATTGCAATCGCCGAAATCCTCAAGTTCCGGGTAGTCCGGGTGTGCGTAATTTGCGATACGGCTGGCGACAACCTTCGCGTCCTCCTCGCCGGAATACGCGAGATACTGCTCAATCTGATGGGAACCGATATCGCACAGAATACCGCCGTATTTTTCCCGCTCAAAGAACCACGCGGGGCGGCCGGGCGCGCCAAGCCTGTGGGGACCGAATCCCGTGACGGCGATGACCTTGCCGATTTCACCCGCGTCCACCATATATCCGGCGAGCAGCGCGCCTTCGTCATGAAGACGCTCGGCATAGTAAACCATGTATTTGCGCCCTGTTTTTTCCACCGTGGCTTTGGCGGAATTCAACTGTGCCATGGTTGTGAACGGCGCTTTGTCGGTAAAGTAATCCTTTCCGGCTTCCATGGCACGCAACCCCAGCGCGCAGCGTTCGCTGGTGATCGCGGCACCTGCAATCATATGTGTTGAAGCATCCTGAAGCGCTTCCTCTTCGCTGCGCGCCGCCTTTGCCTGCGGGAAAGCCTTCAGAAACGCGGCTACTTTCGCGGGATCCGGATCGTAAACATATTTCAGTGTTCCGCCGGCTTCCGTCAGACCGTTGCACATGCCGTAAATATGGCCGTGATCCAGCCTTACGGCAGAGAAAACAAATTCACCGGGCTTTACGACAGGCTGAGGCCTGCCTTTCGGCGCCCATGTCATTCCGTCACTGATATTCATGATTCCGTACTCCTTTTTTACTTTTGTGATCCGCCCACGACGATATCGCCTTCAAAGTCGGTGACGGAGGTCGTTTTTTCGTAAAAATGCGGTACCGCCGCGCGGATTCCCTCAACCGTACAGAAGGGATCATCCGGACTGAGCGGCAGGGAAACCGGCATATGCAGGGAACCGGATTTGTAGATCGCGGTGATCAGTTCGATGGTGCGGCGACCGTCCTCACCTGTGATGGCAGGTTGCCGGTCGGTTTCGATCGCGGAAAGAACATCGTCAAGTTCACCGGTGTGATTCTCATACGGCAGCGCCGGAAGCTTCGAGAGGAACGCGTCCACCTCTTCACGGAAGCCGACGTCCGGTTGTTTCTCCGGGAAACCGTTCGGATGGGTGATACTGGCAAAGCAGTCCGGGGGAGCTGAAAGACGGGCCTTTTCACACTGAAAAATCAGTTTCTGATCCTCGCCGTGATGGACGACGGACGCGGTGACCGTAGCGAGCGCGCCCGGGTATTCCATAACGGAGACGGAAAGATCCTCCACCTCGGCGTTATCATGCCCTGTGTTGGCCAGCACGGAGGTGACACGCCGCGGCAGCCCCATGATCCAGCCAAGCATATCAATATGATGCACGGCGTGGTTCAGGGTACAGCCGCCGCCTTCCTTTTCCCAGGTGCCCCGCCACCACAGATCATAATAGCTGTGCGCGCGGAACCAGAAAGAGTCAATACGTACATCACGCACTTTGCCCGCGATGCCGCTTGCAATCAACGCTTTAATATCCCGGATCTCCTTGCGGAACCTGTTCTGTGCGATGATTGCCAGCTTTTTTCCGCTTTCGTCGCGTGCTTTCAGCACAGCGTCACACTCTTCCAGAGACGCGGCCATCGGCTTTTCACAGACCACGTTATGGCCGGCGAGGAGACTGTTGATCGCGATCTCCGCGTGGGTGAACGGAGGCGTGCAGATATCGACCAGGTCAATATCCAGACCGAGAATGTCATGATGATCCGTATAGGTCGCGCAGTCCAGATGAAAACGTTCTTTCATCCTGTCCGCCTTGCCCGGGATAATGTCCACCAGAGCCACAATTCTGCATCTGTCCGGGAAACGCAAATACGCGTCAATATGGGCGGGACAGATACCGCCGTTGCCGATAACAGCCACAGTGATCATGAAAAGACCTCCTTTACGCGGCATCAAAACATATACAACAGGTATTCCGGTTGAATCTGACAAGAGTATAGCTACAAAAAAAGCAGAATTCAACGCGAATTCTGCTGAAAACAAGGCATATCCGGCAACAAATGCGAACCGGCTCTATTTGTGACGTTCCCTGTATTCACGCGGTGACATACCGACCAGTTTGTTGAAGCTGCGAAGGAAATTGGAATAGTCATTGAAGCCGCACTGATAGGCGATCGCGTTCAGGGACTGCGCGGACGGAATCATCTCCTTCGCGAGCATAACCCTGCGGTAAAGCACATAATCATATACGCTGCGACCTGTGTATTTGGTGAACTCATGGCTCAGATAACTGACGGAGATTCCGAAACGGTGAGAAACATCATCCATGCGGATGGGCTGTGTGTAGTTATTGTTGATATAAGTAAGAACGGATTGCATGACATTGTTGGTGACCGCTGTCGCGGTGACGGATTCCGTACGGGACATGACGGAACAGACGATGCTCAGAATGCGGATAATACCGGCGCACGCCTGATAACGCGCAAGGGAATCAATTGTTTCCGGCATGGCCTGCAGGGACGAAATGATGGATACACAAACGGATGATTCCTCATCCGACATCTGGAAAATATGCTTGCCGCTTCCCGTATAGGAACGGAAAAATGCTTCCAGATCAATCTGATTGCAGCTGAGCGTGTTCAGAAGCTCCGGCGTCAGGTTCAGATAAGCGCGCTCATAGCTGCGCATCGGTCCTTCACAGGCGAGACCGTGCATGCAGAACGGAGGAAGCAGGATGAACTCATTGCGGTTCATCGCGTAAACATCATTGTCCAGGCCGAATTTCTGGCCGCCTGAAACATGGAAATACAACTCGTAATGGTCATGACAGTGGTATTCCCAACGATAAAGATTACTGTCCTTACCGTGGAACGCTTCAAAACCGGGACGGCCGGCGGGCATGCTTGTCAGCTGAACGAATGTACTTTCTGATGTCTGCATGGAAAACTCCTGAAACACGGTTATAGTCAAACTTTCTGTGACCAGTATATAGCGTGATTTACATAAAAGCAAGCACCATTTGCACAGAAAATTGTATATTATGCGTATATAATGATTCTAACAGATCGGAAACCAATGAATCATATCCCGCCGTTTTCAATGAACTGTAACTGAGAGGGTGACAGTATGAAATACCGTGTCGGTATCATCGGGTGCGGAAATATCGCCCAGGTGCACGCGCGTATTCTGATGGATATGCCGGATATTGAGATTGTCGGATGCGCGGATATCAAAAAGAACAAAGCACGTGATATGGCCGCGATGACGGGAGCCCGCGCCTACAGCAGCGCGGAAAGCCTGTTCAATGCCGAGATGCCGGACGCGGTCCATATCTGCACGCCGCACGCCACCCATGTTCCGCTGTGTGAAGCCGCGGCTGAACGGCGTGTAGCCGTTTTCTGCGAAAAACCGCCGGCAGTAACGGAAAAACAGTGGGAAAGACTGAAAGCGGCAGCTCAGCTTATTCCGATCGGCATTTGTTTTCAGAACCGTTTCAATCCGAATGTCGTGCGGGCGCATGAAATACTGGACAGCGGAAAGATGGGCGGGCTGCTCGGCGTACGCGCGTTCATGACCTGGAAACGCGATGAATGGTATTATACAAACAACTGGCACGGGAAATGGAAAACGGAAGGCGGAGGATGCCTGATCAACCAGGCGATTCATACGCTTGATCTGCTGATCGGTTTTCTCGGAAAGCCGGATACCGTTGAGGGTTCAATGTTCAACCATCATCTGCAGGGGAAAATCGAAGTTGAGGATACCGTTGAAATATTTCTGAAAAGCGGTGAAAAACGCGGATTGCTCTACGGCTCATGCGCGTATGTGTATGATGAACCTGTTTTGCTTGAACTGCGCTGTGAAAAAGGCACGCTCACAATCAGGGATGATTTGCTGATTGTCAACAGCGGCAGTGAATCTGAAACAATACGCTGCCCCATGGATCCGGCGCTCGGCGCGTCCTACTGGGGCGGCGGACATAAGAAATGCATTACGGATTTCTACCGTGCTCTGGATGAAAAACGGCCGTGCCGCAATAATCCTGACAGCTGTGCCGATACCGTGAATGCAATGCTCGGCTTATACGCGAGGTGCAGAGCGGCGGGAATGGTCTGACCGCGGAAAAAAGAAGAATCCGGATAAATAAAGAAACGACAGATATAAGAAACGGGAGAGGGCGGCTGCCCTCTCCCGTTTCGGGTTAACGTGGAATTATTTCTCGTACTTGATGCCGTAGAAAGCTTCGAGCTTTTCAATGCGCTCGTCGACGATCGCTTCGCCGCCGATAGACATGTAATCGGCATAGTGCTCGTCCCAGACAGCGTCGAAGTCTTCGACGGAGGCGGTAACGGCCTTGGTCAGCAGCTCATCGCGCTTGGTGGTCAGGCTGGAGCCGACTTCGTTCTCAGCTTCGATGGTGCCGACGCTGTAGTGCTTCGCGAAGCGGCCGTTGTTCATGCCGTATTCCTTGGCCAGAGCAACTTCGTCAGCGGGGATTCCGGGATAGCTCAGCATTTCGGTAGCATCGCCCAGATAGATGCCGTTCAGGGTCATGGTGTAGTCGATGTTGTTGCCGGAGTTCTT
>JAKSQH010000077.1 GCA_024404245.1 Clostridia bacterium | reverse complement strand
ACCTCCGTTTTGTGTCCGGCAGGGGGATCCGCGTTCCGGGGTTCTGCAGACAATTTAATGTCCGGCGTTTGCCGCGGCTGTACGACCTCCGTTTTGTGTCCGGCAGGGGGATCCGCGTTCCGGGGTTCTGCAGACAATTGCCGTTTTTTCAATTCGATGCGTTTCATATAAGCGTCCGTTTGTTTATCGATCTTGTCAATGATATCATTATACTGTCTGTACCAGTAATCGGATAAAGCGACCGCTCCCACGCTGGCAAGCGTGTCAAGAACCATGTCCGCGATATTGGTTCTGCTATGGATGGCAAGACTGAAAAGGCAGGAGATCAAAAAAGCAATATTATGATCGGTAGAAACTTTTGTGATCCTCTCACCCATGTTCCTGATATACGACGGTTCCAGGTTTTCGTCCGCCGCAGCCTTTTTCTCCAATGGTTCCCGTACACGTCTGCGTATGAAACAGGTAAAGATGATCAGCGCGAGAGCATACATCATTAATATGAGATCCGCGCACTGATTCCGCACCGGGCCCGAAAGAAGCGCCGCCAGACCGCACAGCTGCAGCATCCTGATCCGTTCCAGCCGCTCATGGCGACAGGAAGTGCCCGCGTCCGTTTTTTGCGGATACATCCGCAGCAGAACCAAAACAGTCACGGTGATCGCCGCACCGGTCCGGATCCTGGCCTGCGTACTCCCACAAAAAACAAACACGGCGATCAAGGCGGCGATCTGAAACAGCAAAAGAATAAATACCGCTTGTTTCCTTTTCCTCTCCGGTCCGGTTGTTTCCTGTCCGTTTCCGCACCCCGTACTGTTTTGCATAAACTTACCTCCGGTTAAGCAGCGTACCGCATTTGTTGGGATTATCCAGCCCCAGCGCGTGTTCATTCTCCCTGATAAATGCCGTCAGCTGACTGGTGTCGGTTTCGGCAATGATCTGCTTGACCAGAGGCCGGTTCATATCAACCATCCCGCGGATCCCTGTCATGGTGTATTCAGCCGGCATGCGCAGGAAGGCCTCCAGCACCTTCCCGATCAGTGCTTCCTGTGCCGGCATAAGCTGACCCTTGGTCTGGCAGTCTTTGAGAAAACTCACTTCGTTAAGAAGTCCTTTTACCAGCAGTTGACACATGTCCGGCGTTTTCGGCACACATGCCCCGTTCAGAAACTGTTTCGGGGTAACAAAGTTCATTTTCTCACAGAATTCAACAAATTTTCCGCCTTCATTCCTTCCGATATTACCGATGATCTTATGGCGGATCACCGGTTTTCTCACATCGGGGTCAATATTGAGAATATCACTGACACATACCCAGGAGCGAGGTGTGGCAAACACCATATTTTCCCCATCCACCGCCTGCGTATGCAGGGATGAGGGCTGCAAGGTCAGATAGTCGATCACCAGTTGATTGACGCCGTGCGGAATGGCAAAGTCATTTTTCCAGTCATTGAAGTCAGCCTCAAGATAATGGATCTCAAAACGGTCCGCCAGCGGTCCGGCAAGCCGGATATAAACACCGTCGTCATCCTCCCTGTTGCCCAGCGCGATCACAAAACAGCCTTCCGGCAGTTCGTACTGACCGATACGGCGGTCCAGGATCAGCTGATACGCGGCTACCTGAACACGCTTTGTACAGGATGTGATCTCATCCAGCAGCAGTATTGTCTTCGGTCCGTCTCTTTTTTCATCCGGCAGTATCTCAGGAGACAGCCAGATGGTCTTGGTTCGTGTCTCATTTGGATAGATCAGACCGGCGATCTCCACCTCGCTCATCTGCGCGAGCCGCACATCAATGACCTTGTATCCATACTTCCTACCGATCTGGCGGATCAACTGGGATTTGCCCACACCGGGTGCTCCCAACCCCAGAATGGCGTGCCGGATATTATGTTCGATATTGAACTCAATGCATTCTCCGAATTCCTTTACAGTCATGTTTTAGCCTCCTTTTACAGTATCGCGGGTTTTCCGATAAGCTGCATGCTCTCAATGCCCGGGTGTTGTTGCGATAATACAAGGATCGTTTTTCGTTTCAGCTGCCGCACCAGCAAATTACCGGTCATCCCGTAATAGCCGTCCGTCAGCACCACCAGCATATCCGGTCTGATCCTTTTCTCCTCCATATATCGGTAAATACAGTCGATATTCGTTCCTCCGCTGTATGCGGACCGAATTTTCTTCAATTCCTTTTCACTGTTGATTCTCCTGTAGACCTCATGCACGGATGTGTCCCAGAAAGCAACATTCAGCACACACTTGAATTCCTTCACGATCCGGTATATCTGCGTAAAAAACTGGTTCATCTCATCTGCTCCGATAGAGCCGGAACAGTCAACAAAGCACCATACTTCCTCCGGCAGATCGACAGACATACTGTGTCCCGGAAGGATCAGATCCATATGCAGATACTTTCGTTCCGGCGTGCTCCAGGATGTATCGTCATCCGCTGTTTCCGTCAAAAAATCCCGCAGCAGGATACGCCAGTTCAGCAGTTTGCTCGCTGTCAGGGTCAGCAGCCTTGCCGGGATCATCTCGCCCGTGCCATTGCCCCTTGCTTTCAGCGCAGCTTCCCGTACTGTCTGCCGCATGTGTTCCGCGGCTTCCGCGGCAGATGCGCTGTCCGTTTCCAGCAAGTCCGGTCTCACGCTGATGACACGTTCAGGCTGTCCGTTACACCGGGGAGACACGGATAACGGCAGAATACATTTTCCCTTTCCATGTTCCTTGTTTTCATCGATCATCAAACCATACAGTTCCTCCGCGGTCATCCTTCCGTATACTCTGCCGACAATAGCGCCATTGGGTCTTTTAATATGAAAACCCGCTGCCGAGAAACGACCTTGCATTTCATCAAGCGTGTTGTTCACGATCATATCCGCGGCGACATTCCACACATCCGGATCCGTTCCCGCTGCCCGCCGGGGATGCGCGAAAATGACGTGCAGTACTTCATGCATCATCACATAGTTTCGTTCAATATCATCCATGGACATCAGGAAATCCGGATTATAAAAGATCTTACATCCGTCTGTAGCCGCGGTAGGCACTTCATAGGAACACTCAAACGGCATACACAGAACGATATCTCCGTAAAATGGCATTCTGAGGACCAGCGATGTCCGGAAATCCGATATGTATTTTTCAGCAGCCTGTCGCGTTTTTTCTCTTTCCGTACTCATTTCCGTCAGCCTTCCCACAGTACTGTTCCGTCATAGCCCGCCAGCAGTTTGTTATCGGGCCGCATGATCAGAGCGCGGCAGATCCCGTCATCGTTTCCTGTTCTTTCATGCCCGTAAAACTCCATGATTCCGCCTTCCGCCGCCGAAAAGTAGATACCGTCACTGCAGCGGCATGCGTCCCGGTCGCAAAATGATCGCGTGAACAGAAAACGTCTGTCATCTTCCGGCAATACTTCCGCGTAGCTGATCCGCTGCCTGCCGCAGTATGCGTTGATATCGCTGCAGACCTGAAACGCGGTTTTCCCGGCACCCGTGCGTATCGCGAAATCCATATACCGGCAAGCCTCATCCGCGTTCGCGATGCCTTCCTTCAGCAGCACGCAGTTGAAAACAAAAAGGTCCTTGTACGCGAATTCCGTCAGCAGTTCACGCATCCGGTCCCCCGTCGGCATTTCGCGGCCGAAGAGGCGGTTGTTGATATCATCCCGGTAATGATGCCGGCTGATATGCAGCTGATCCAAATATGACAAATATCTGATCCTGTGCAGTTCATTCAGATACATGCCGTTTGTAGTCACACTCACTTCAAAACGCGTTCCCATGATACCGTAGATCATGCACAGCAATTCATCCAGATATCCGGCATCCGTAAAGGGTTCCCCACCCGTGATCGTAATACCGTTCAAAGCGTTTTCCGCCTTCAGTGCCGTAAGGACCCGTTCCAGTTTGCTCAGGTCCATTCTGCCGGGTACCGCCGTTCCCGCCGCGATACAGAACGGGCAGCACGCGCCGCATTCATTTGTCGGCAGCAGAACCAGCCGGATATTCGCGTTTTCCGGTGCCGGCCTGTAATGTATACCGTCACGTGAGCAGATATAATTCCGGACCGGCACCTGCTGCCCCAGAACAGTCACATGCCTGACAGATCCCTCATCACAGGATGCATGTAAGTTTGTATTTTTCATATACTTTCATTGCCTTCTCCGTGTCGCGCAGCGGACCGGTTTGATCAAATACCGCGACATCCCTTCTGTAATAACGCGGCTTAAGTCCCAGCGGACATACTCCGAACAAGTACGCCTCGTCCGCCGGGCTCATAACATAACATCTGCTGTAGATATAATAGCATTCTCCGTCCAGCTTTATTTCATCCGCCACGGGAAAAAAATGATACCCGAATCTGGTCTCAAAAGAAACGGATCTGCCGTTTTCCGTTTTCTCAGTACATGATGCTTTCAGAAAAGATACCGCGAAAAATGGCGGATTCAATCGATTGTTTTTTCGGATCTGCCAATCGGAAAACCTTTCGCTGTCCTCATGCCGTGCGGTCGCCGTCAGCGTTTCCCGGTTCCGGAGAAAAAAATCGCATTCACTCATAAAGTGTTCACGACCCGCGGTATTCAGCAAATACCGCCTGCAAAACAGGCTTTCAAGGTCTTCCTTTTCTTTCGCCATGTTCAGAAAAATACCCGCCGGTGATACGGGAAATATGCTCATATCAGATGAAAGAGACGGAAATCTTTTCACTATGCAGTCCGGCAAGCCGATAAATGCCGCGTCTCCGTTCTTCAGCGGGATGCCCATCTGATAATACTGCCGGAATTCATTCTCCGTCAGTTGAATATTATACATGATCAGCCTGAGGTTTTCCCTGGCGAAAAAAACAGACTTGCTTTTTTTATCGGAATCGCAGTCGATCCGGGTTACGGAACCCGGCAGATACAGGGTGAGCCAATTGCTGTCCCCGCGGTCGGCCAGACAGTCCGACCATCGCTCATAGCCTTCCGGTACAAATATCTGAACAGAAGTGCCGTTAAAAACACCGTATGCCGCCTCACGCAAAGGTACACCATTCATTTCAGACGGCAGGGTTACAATCGGCTCGTTTCCCATATACCGCAGCAGCGTATACCCGAGTGAACTAAACTGATCGGTTTTTGAATACCTCAACCTCATATCAGCACCTTCCGTTATTCATCATTTCAAGTTGCCTTCGCATGCGTTCATTCGCTCTTCTCACACAGTCCGCGAAAGTCTCCGCGCTCAGCGTGTTATTTCTGGAGGCTGTCGTGACTTCCGGCGCCGCGTCGATCATTTTTGAAACGATATCGACGATTTCGCTGTCCGCCCCCTGCTCCGTAAGGATCCTCCTGATATCAAGAAGCGTTTCAATGCTCTGGCAGCCTTTCGGCATCGTCTGGATCACATCACGCACAAACGCGTATACCGTTTCCTTCGTCAGCTTCATATTATCCTTCTCTCTCCGGTTCATCCGGTCATATACGGCATTGAACATCATCTGACGGACGCGTACGGCGGGCTGACCCGCGCGTTCCGGAGCTTCTTCTCAATGGCTTCGATCCGCTGCGCCAGCGTGGGGTGGCTGTATGTCAGCTTCACAAGAAGCGGATCCGGCGCCAGATCGGCAAGGTTCTTCTTTGCCAGCAGTTTTAAGCCGGAAATCAGGGATTCGCCGTATCCTTCATCCGCCGCGGTGGCATCCG
>JAKSQH010000076.1 GCA_024404245.1 Clostridia bacterium | reverse complement strand
CCTTAACCTCCTACTGTATTTTCTCCCAAAAGTATGCTATAGTAAGTACCAAAGGAAAGGAGCTGCCGTATGTTTGATTATAACCTTCTGAAGGATCCCGGATATTACCGTGAAAACCGCCTTGACGCGCATTCCGACCATATCGCCTACGCCTCCGCCGCGGAGCTTTCCGCCGGCGTTTCCTCGCTGCGCGTCAGCCTGAACGGCGTATGGAAGTTTTTCCACGCGAAGAACAACAGCCAGGTCATCCCCGGCTTTGAAAGCGCGGAGTATGACTGCCGTTCCTGGGACAACATCGCCGTGCCGGCGCACATTCAGCGCGAAGGCTACGGTGTGCCGCAGTACTGCAACACGCAGTATCCATGGGACGCGGAGCGCGCCATGGACCCCGGCGACCTGCCGGAGGACTTCAACCCCGTTGCCTGCTATGTGAAATACTTCACGCTGCCGGAAGCCTGGGCCGGCAAACGCGTGTTCATCTCCTTCCAGGGTGTGGAAAGCTGCGTCGCGGTGTGGCTGAACGGGCAATACATCGGCTTCTCGTCCGACAGCTTCACACCCCACGAGTTTGACTTGACGGACGCGCTCGTGCCCGGTGAAAACAAGCTCGCCTGCCGCGTATACCGCTTCTGCGCCGGCAGCTGGCTGGAGGATCAGGACTTCCTGCGCTTTTCCGGCATTTTCCGGGATGTGTATCTCTATGCCGCGGGAAACGCGCATATCCGCGATATCAAAATAACAGCCGTACCGGCGGATGACTTCACCTCCGGCACGGTTACAGCCGGCATCACGGCGGACGCGCCCGCCGGATCCCGCGTCACGGTACTTCTCGCCGAGGGAAACACCCCCGTGCGCACGGCGGAAGCCGCGGCCGTGAACGGCGTGAACACCTTCACGCTGGAAGCGCCGCTGCCGCACCTGTGGTCCAGTGAGGACCCGTATCTGTATGACCTGTTCATCATCCTTGCCGGGCCTGACGGGCAGACCGAGTACGTGCGTGAGCGCGTCGGCTTCCGGAAGATCGAGATCAAGAACAGCGTGATTCTGGTCAACGGCAGACGCGTTGTGTTCAAAGGCGTGAACCGGCACGACTTCTGCGGTGAAACCGGCCGCTATGTGCCGGAGGAAAAGGTCCGGCAGGCGCTGATCACCATGAAGCGGAACAACATCAACGCCATCCGCACCAGCCATTACCCCAACGGCAGCGCGCTGTACCGCCTGTGTGACGAGTTCGGCCTGTACGTGATTGACGAAAACAACATGGAATCGCACGGCATGTGGGACCGGCACTGGCGCGACAAGACCCAGCCCGTTTTCCCCGGCAATCAGACCGAATGGCAGCCGTTGCTGCTGGACCGCGTGCGCTCCGTATATGAGCGCGACAAGAACCACCCGTGCGTGGTGATCTGGAGTGACGGCAACGAAAGCCTTTCCGGCTCCGTAACGCTGGCCATGTCCGATGAGTTCCGCCGGCTGGACCCGACGCGCCTTGTGCACTACGAGGGTGACTGCCACATGGAGCCGGAAAACCGCGTGAGAAACGTAACGGACATCGAAAGCGCGATGTACGTGCCCGCGAAGAGAATCCGCGAATACCTGAAAACCAACCGGGAAAAGCCGTACATCCTGTGCGAATACGTGCATTCCATGGGCAACAGCAACGGCGCCATGCACCTGTATACCGACCTGGCGTACGAGGACGAGCTGTATCAGGGCGGCTTCATCTGGGACTTTATCGACCAGAGCATGACCGAAACCGACCGGCACGGCAATGACCGCCTGCTGTACGGCGGCGACTGGGGCGACAGGCCGCATGACGGCATTTTCTGCGGCAACGGCATCGTATTCGGTGACGGCCGGCCGACGCCCAAGCTGCAGGAGATCCGCTACAACTACCGCAATATCTACGCGTCCTTTGAAGGGCAGAATGTAAAGATCATCAACCGGAACATGTTCACCCCCACCTCCGACTTCCGCTGCATCGCGGAGCTGGCACGGGACGGTGAGGTGATTGCCCGCACAGATATGCGCACAGCCGTGCCTCCGCTGTCGGAGGAGACGTATCCCCTGCCCTTCGGCGCGCAGGCCGCGCCCGGCGAATATACGGTGACCCTCTCCTTCCGCCTGAGGAGAGACACGCTCTGGGCCGAGGCCGGATATGAAATCGCCTGGGCACAGCACGTATACAGCGTGGCCGGCGCGCATCCGGCGCGCATCACCCGCGGCCCGCTGAAGGTCAGCTCCACGATCTGCAATATCGGCATCTCCGGCGACGATTTCAGCCTGATCATCAGCCGCGGCATGGGGCTGGTATCCTACAAATACTGCGGGCGCGAATATCTCCGCCTGCCGCAGAAGCCCTCCTTCTGGCGCGCGCCGACCAACAATGACAACGGCAACAACATGCCCCTCCGCTACGCGCAGTGGAAGCTGGCGTCCATATATCCGCACAACGGATTCACCCGTGAAACCGGCCGGTGGAACGCGGAGCAGCAGCCCGTGATGAACGCGGACGGCACCGTATCCTTCAGCATGAAGTATGACCTGCCTTCAACGCCCGCCGCCTGCTGCACCGTGACCTGGACCGTGCACCGCTGCGGCAAGGTGGACACGCGCCTGGTGTATGACCCTGTGCAGGGCCTGCCCGAGCCACCGGAATTCGGCATGATGATGAAGCTGCCCGCGGACCTGAACCGCGTGAGCTACTACGGCCTCGGCCCGGATGAGAACTATTGCGACCGGCGCGAGGGCGCGCGGCTCGGCAAGTGGAGCTTTAACGTGCAGGACAACCTGACCCCGTATCTGCTGCCGCAGGAAAGCGGCTGCCGCACCGGCGTGCGTACCGCGCGCGTATACGGCGCGAACGGCCACGGGCTGGAATTCTTCCTGCACGGCGGCGAGCTGAGCGTGCTGCCGTGGACGCCGCACGAGATTGAGAACGCGGACCACGCGGATGAGCTGCCGGTACCCTACCAGACCGTGGTAAGGCTGCTGAAGCAGCAGATGGGCGTGGGCGGCGATGACAGCTGGGGCGCGCGCACGCATGATGAGGATCTGCTTGACGCGAGCGGACGGATGGAGTATGAGTTCTCGTTCAGAGGGATTGTGTAAGGTGTAAGGAGTTTCGGCCTGACGGCCGACCAAAGGGCTTTGCGATCGCCCTTTGGAAACCTTCGCATGTCCCCACTCTTGGGGCTTTGCGATCCCCCGCAAGGATTCCTTCGGTAGTAGGTTCAAAAAACCGGAGTATGGCGGATGTTTGCCATACTCCGGTTTTTATATACTGTTTATCTGATCATGGACTGCGTTGTGGCCCAGCCCGCGTCAATCATCTTCTGATGCGAGGTCGCGTAGGAGCCGATGGAGGCAACCTGCGCCTCTGTGCGCGGGAAGTGGATGCACTTGTGGCCGGCAAAATTATTGCCCGTGTTGTGCTGCACTTCATGCGGCATGGAGTGCGTGGACGCCATGTACACACTGCCGTCAGAGAAGATGACCCACACGGCCTTCGGGTTCCAGGTATTGCCGCCGAACGCCTTTTCCATCTTCGCGGTATCGTTCGCCGTCACAGGCTCCGCGTCGGCATGCGCGCCCAGGGAGAAGATGTGCTCCTGCCAGCTGATGCCGGTGGCAAAGTCATAAACCGTAACATAGGGATACTTGCGCGCTACAGCCTTCACGGTGGTGTACCAGTTGGCGTAGATCACCTTGGCCGGGTCGGGCTTACCGACCACAGTGCCGGTGGGATTCACAGGGCCTTCCTGCGTCTTCTTTTTGCCGACTTCGGTGCCCAGCTTTGAGAGCGTCTTCGTGCCCGCGATGCCGTCCGCCGTCAGCTTGTACTGCTTCTGGAAGGCAACCACGGCTTCATAGGTCCGCACGCCAAAGATGCCGTCCGCCTTGCCGGTCAGATAGCCCAGCGAGATCAGCGATTCTTGCAGTTCCTTCACGGAAGCGCCGGTATCGCCCTCACGCAGGGAGCCGGTGCCGCTCTTCGGGGTGGCGGTGGGTTTCGGTGTCGCGGTCGCTTTGGAGGATCCGTCCGCCGCGAGAGGCTTGCCCTCATACAGCAGGGTCAGCGTTACGGCGCCGGCGGAGCCGTCCGCGCTCAGCTTGTTCTTCTTCTGGAATTCCTTCACCGCCAGCGCGGTCTTCACGCCGTAGGTTCCGTCCGCTT
The DNA here is from genome assembly GCA_024404245.1 of Clostridia bacterium. GTDB lineage: Bacteria > Bacillota > Clostridia > Christensenellales > Aristaeellaceae > Aristaeella. The sequence continues at coordinate 1,643 of JAKSQH010000076.1, read as the reverse complement.
TGTCTTTCAGGTAGCCGAGGTCAATCAGCGCGCGCTGGAGCCTCGTCACATCCTCGCCGGCGGCGCCGAGGCGGAGCGTTTCATACTTCTTCGCGGGGGCCGGGGTTTTTGTCGGCACGGAAACAGCAACAGGCACTTCGGTCGCGGCTTTGGGCGTTTCACCCTTCGCCAGCGCGTTCAGGCTGAAGAGCACCTTATAGGTGTCCCTGCCTGCGATGCCGTCCGCCTCAAGGCCGTTGGCCGTCTGGAACTCCTGCAGGGCCTTTACGCTGAGAACGCCGAACTTGCCGTCAATTGTGCCCCTGTAGTACTTCAGATCCTTCAGCCGGCGCTGCACAAGGCGCGCGTCGCTGCCGGAAGAGTTGCGCTTCACCGTAGCGGCGGGAATCTCAAAGGTGGGAACAGGCGTGGGAGCGGCGGTCGGTTTCGCGGTTACCGTCGGCTGATAGTCCGCCGGCTTCGGGTTGTTCTTCAGCGCTTCCAGCGTCGCGGGGCCGCAGATGCCATCCGCTTTCAGGCCGTTCTTCTTCTGGAAGGCCGCCACGGCCGTTTTCACGTCTTTGTCATAAACACAGGAGATTTCACCGGAATAGTATTTCAGCTCCGTCAGCTTCTCCTGCAGGGTGCCGACCGCGTCGCCGGTGTTGTTCAGCTTCATGGAGGTGGCAACAGGGGAAAGCGTATTGATCTTCACATTCTTGCCGTTGCTGTCCTTCGGCTTGCCGCTGTACAGGAAAGCCTGCAGGTTGGCATCCACCAGGCCGGTGGCGGGATATTCATTGGTCTCCTGGAAGCGGATCACGGCCGCTTCGGTCGCGCCTTCAAACCGGCCGTCCACACTGCCGGAAAGGAACCCGAGCTCGATCAGCGCCTGCTGCAGCGCGCGCACATGGCTGCCCGCGGAGCCGCGCTCCAGCACCTGATAGCTGTTGGAGCTTTCCTCCGGGCTGAGCGTCGGTGCTGCGGTGGGTGTCGCCGTCGCCTTCACGATCTTCTTCACATTGATGTAATCGGTTTTCACATAGCCGTGATACTTGTCCTTATAGTCAATCTCCGCCCAGCTGCCCTGAACGGCGCGCACGGTGATCTCCGCGCCCTTCGGAATCTGGCGGAGCAGCGCTGAGGACGTGCTGCGGGATTTGCGCAGGTTCACGCTGTCAATCGTCTGCGTGTCATACGGATAGCCGGACGCTGTTTCCTGCTTCACAGGGGCCGCGGTCTCGATCGCGTCCGCGTCCGTATTGACGAAATCCTTCAGAATATATCCGGTTTTTTTGCCAAGCGAAATTTTATAATAGCTGCCGGAAGAACCGGTTACCTCAAACCGGTCACCGACATTCATGCGCTTCATGATGCCGGAGGAGGACCTTGCCGCCTCACGCACATTCACTTTGTCCGTAGTCACGGTCGCGGTAAACGGATACGACAGCGCCGCGAGAGATGAAACGCATACCAGCGTCAGCACAAGCAGCACAGCGATCGCGCACAAAACACGCGCGGCCGGTCTTCCCAATTCTTTACGCATGACAAAAACCTCCGGTCTCACGGGCACAGAATGCCCACAGATAATGACGCAGATTAATTCTACATTTTTCCGCAACAATTGTCAATAATTATTACACATTTTTGTAATAATTAGAGAC
>JAKSQH010000075.1 GCA_024404245.1 Clostridia bacterium | reverse complement strand
GTGGATCGTAGTGGACGCGGTGACCGTTGTTATGTGGGCTATAGCCGGTGATCTGTTGATGACTGTCATGTGGTCGATCTATTTGCTCAATGCTGTTTATGGGTTTGTTATGTGGAGCAGAATGAGTAAGCGTACGAATAACAATAAAGAGGAGAAAATTAACTTATGAAATGGCCTTTTTTCGTTGATATTCCGTACTATCGTCTGAAATGCTGGATAAATCAAGCGATAAAGGAAAGAACGCGAGAAAGGCATCCGTCGGCATTGCGTACATTATTTCCTATTTCACTAACGTAAAAATATCATACGCTAACAGGAAATGTTGAAGGATACGAAAAAAGACGCAATATTCCGATCTTATACTATGATGAATGATGAGAATTGACAGTCAATATAGATCAGTAAAAATAGGTCAAGTACGATTTGCCAAATCGTACTTGACTAAATATATTATCGCGGTGTAAACTATTGCTATTCCGACAACCGGGAGGTGTTCAGATGTTCATCGGCAGAGAAAAAGAATTAAAGACACTGAACCGTTTATACGCGTCCGCGGAGTTTGAATTTGCTGTTATCTATGGCCGGCGCCGTGTGGGCAAGACAGCGCTGATCCGCCAATTTATCCGGGATAAACATGCCATATATTTTATGGGCGTGGAAAGCAACGCGAAACAGAATCTGGAAAACTTCACGCAGAGTATCCTCGAGTTTCAGTCCGGCATGCCAGTCGGTGCTTCATTCGTTTCTTTCCAGGCCGCGCTGGAGTTTGTTTTTCAAATGGCTGAAAAGGAAAGGATCGTGCTGGCGATTGATGAATATCCTTACGCGGCACGGTCGGACAAAAGCCTGGCATCCACATTGCAGATGCTGATTGACAAATACAAGGAAACATCGCGCCTTATGCTGATCCTATGCGGTTCTTCGGTTTCGTATATGGAGGATCATGTGCTGGCTTATAAAGCCCCCCTCTATGGGCGCCGCACGGCCCAGATCAGGTTGAAACCGTTCGATTTTTCGGAAGTATGTCACTATTTCAGAAATCTGTCTATTGAAGATAAGGCACTGATGTACGGTATCGTCGGCGGTACACCCCAGTATCTGCTGAAGATGAGCGACCGCGTCAGTATGGAAGAGAATATCCGCAGTGCTTTTCTGGACCCGTCTTCCGCGTTGTTTGAAGAACCCGGCAACCTGCTGAAACAGGAAGTTCGTGAGCCTGCTGTATATAACGCGATTATCAGCGCGATTGCGAACGGCTATACCAAAATGTCCGAAATATCCGCGAAAGTCGGCGAAGAAACCAACACCTGCGCCGCTTACATGAAAACGCTGATCCTGCTGGGACTGGTGAAGAAGGAATTACCTTACGGAGAGAAAACTTCAAGGAAATCTGTCTATTCCATAGACGACAATATGTTCCGCTTCTGGTATCGCTTTATTCCCGCGAATATGTCGGTTATAGCCAGAGGCGCGGAGGAGCTTGCCTGGAAGCGAATTGAGCCTCATCTTACTAATTATATGGGTCGGGTTTTTGAGGAGATTTGCCGTCAGTATCTCTGGAAACTGTTACTGACAGAGCAGTGTCCGGTGAACTTCAGCTCTTTGGGCCGCTGGTGGGGCAATGACCCGATACTGAAAAAACAGGCTGAGATCGACATCATGGGTACCGAGGATAAAGAGAAAGCGATCTTCGGCGAATGCAAATGGACCAATGAATATGTGGACGCAAATGTGGTTGAGACGCTGGTCCATCGCGCCGGTTTATTTTCCTGTTCACAGAAATATCTCTATATTTTCGCGAAACGCGGATTTACCGCCGGCTGCATGGAAGCTGCTCAAAAGTATACAAACCTGCGGTTGGTGACATTTGATGAAATGATGAAGCTGCTTGATACCTGACCGGAGTATGTTATGAGAACCATATTAATACTGAACAGCTGACAGAACAAAATATGAAAAAGGTCAGGTACGATTTGGCAAACCGTACCTGACTGAATGTTTTTGGGCTTATTTCATTTCCGAAGGTATGAAGGCTGAAAGATTAATAAAATAACGTGTGAAAGGCATCCGCCGGCATTGCGTGTACTGTTTCTTATTCCAACTCAATCCCGTTTGTTTTCAGACCTTTGACAAAGTCCTCCGGAAGCTCCGCTGTGAACGACAGCGGTGCTCCCGTGCGGGGATGGCTGAAGGAGAGAGAATACGCGTGCAGCATCAGCCGTGATACGCGCGCGCCTTTGTCAATGCCGTAGATCGGGTCACCGCAAACAGGATGCCCGATTGATTTCATATGTACGCGGATCTGGTGCGTTCTGCCGGTGAGAATATGCACATCGAGCAGCGCGCAGCCTCTTCCGCGCGCGACGGTTTGCCATTCGGTAACCGCCTCACGGCCGTCCGGATCGACGGCCATTTTTTTTCTGTCCTTTTTGCTGCGGCCGATGGGCAGATCAATCCTTCCGGAAGGCTCCTTCGGGACGCCCTCGACCAGCGCGCGGTAATGCTTTTCAATCCGCCTGTCGGCAAGCATACGGGAAAGGGCCAGCTGCGCGTCATCGTTTTTCGCCACAAGCAGTAAACCGGATGTATCCTTATCCAGCCGGTGCACGATGCCCGGGCGCAGTTCGCCGCCGATACCGCCCAGAGAGGAAAGGGAGGCGAGCAGCGCGTTGACGAGCGTGCCGTCCTCATGGCCGGGGGCCGGATGGACGACCATGCCGCAGGGCTTGACTACAACCGCCAGATCGTCATCCTCATACAGAATCTCAAGCGGTACATCCTCGGGCTGAGGAACCGCGGGCTTCGGCGCGGGAATTGTGAGCACCACTGTTTTCCCGGCCGGCGGCTTCGCGCCGGCCTTGGTGCACACCGCTCCGTCCAGCGTGCAGCAACCGCTTTCCATGAGGGTGGATACGCGCGAACGGGTGAGGCCGGAGATCTCGCTGAGCAGGACATCGATACGGCGTCCGTCAGTTACGCAGGTCACGGTTTCAGGCTCCATGCTCATCCCTCCAGTCCTGCGGGCGGAACAGCAGGGAAATGATCAGCAGCCCGCAGCCGACGCACAGAAAAGTATCCGCGATATTGAAAACCGCGAAATCCATGAACAGAAACTCAATCATATCCGGCACATAGCCGGTGATAAACCTGTCAAACATATTGCCGGCGGCGCCGCCGAGCATCATCATCAGACCGACAGCGGGCAGCGGCGCGATTTTTTTGCCGCGCAGGAAAAGGAAAGCGGCGGCGATCAGCAGCGCGCTTGCCACACCCAGAAGCCACGGGTGCCCGTTCAGCAGGGAAAAGGCCATGCCCGTGTTCTTCACAAAACGCAGGCCGATTACGCCCGGAATGAGCACAACGCCGCCTGCCGGAAGCCCGGACGCCGGGATCTTTGATACACGGTCAAGAATCAGCACAGCCAGGGCGATCCACCATTTACGCTTCATCGGTGCCCTCCTTCGCTGCTTCGGTCAGCTCATCCAGCCGGCTGACCAGCTTCTTCGACGTTTTCAGCGCCACAGCCAGCGCGTCGCGCTCCTGCAACTTCGGGTCGCGCAACAGGATGCCGGAGGTTTTTCCGGTATGGAGCACAAGGCGTCCGTCTGTTTCCTGCATTGCCTGCAGCAGGAACTTCATTTCCGGCACATGGTTTTCATCCAGCTGGAACATGATACCGTCCCTGACACTGCAGATTCTGGAAACGCCGAACCTGTTGCACACCGCGCGGAGCTCGCTGACCTCCAGCAGGCTTTCCACGGCGGGCGGAAGATCGCCGAAGCGGTCAATCAGTTCATCGGTGATATCCGCGCGGTCGTCATCCGAGGTGACGGAGGCGATGCGCTTGTACATCTCCATCCGCTGCTTTTCATCCTCCACATAGTCAGACGGCAGGAACGCGTCCACACGCAGATCCACGCGCGTTTCCAGCTCGCGGACGGGTACGTTGCCGCCCACTTCCTCCAGCGTTTCCTCAATCAGCTTGCAGTACATATCATAGCCGACCGTGGCCAGATGGCCGTGCTGCTCGGGCCCGAGGATATTGCCGGCACCGCGGATTTCCATATCGCGCATGGCGATGCGGAAGCCGGCGCCGAACTCCGTGAACTCGCGGATGGCGTTCAGCCGCTGCACGGCGGTTTCGGTAACGGCTTTATCGGGACGGACGGTGAAATAGGCGTAAGCCTGACGGCTGGACCGGCCGACGCGCCCGCGCAGCTGATAGAGCTGGCTGAGACCGAAACGGTCCGCGTCAAACACGATGAGCGTGTTGGCGCTGGGAATATCCAGCCCGCTTTCGATAATGGTGGTGCACAGCAGCACATCGTAGGAGCCGGCGTAGAAGTCCATCATCACGTCCTCCAGCGCGTGCTCCCGCATCTGGCCGTGCGCGACGCCGACGCGCGCCTCCGGCACAAGCTGGCGCAGGCGCTGATAGAAGCGCTCAATGCTCTGCACACGGTTGTACAGGAAATACACCTGGCCGCCGCGGCTCAGCTCACGCAGGATCGCGTCACGCACAACGGCGTCGGAATACTCAATGACCTGCGTCTGCACGGGAATGCGTTCCTCCGGCGGCGTTTCCAGCACGGACATATCCCGTATGCCGGTCATGGACATGTGCAGTGTGCGCGGAATCGGCGTGGCGGACAGCGTGAGCACATCCACGCGCGATTTCATGTTTTTGATGGATTCCTTATGCGCAACGCCGAAGCGCTGCTCCTCATCCACAATAAGCAGGCCGAGGTCCTTGAAAACAACGTCCTTCGCCAGCAGGCGGTGCGTGCCGACGATGATGTCCACACTGCCGTCCGCCAGGCGGGCGAGGATTTCCTTCTGCTCCTTCGCCGTGCGGAAACGGCTGAGGTACTCGATACGCGCGCCGGTGTTGCGGAAACGTTTCACGATGGTGTTGTAATGCTGCTGCACAAGGATTGTGGTGGGCGCCAGCATGGCTACCTGCTTGTTGTCCGCGATCGCCTTGAACGCGGCGCGCAGGCTGACCTCGGTTTTGCCGTAGCCGACGTCCCCGCACAGCAGGCGGTCCATGGAACGGTCCGACTCCATGTCCTCCGAAATCTCGCGTACGGACCGGACCTGATCCGGCGTCAGCTCATACGGGAACTCATCCTCAAACTCGCGCTGCCACGGCGTGGCGGGAGAAAACGCGAATCCGTTGCGCTGCGAACGCTGCGCGTACAGCTTTTTCAAGTCGAAAGCGAGCGTGCGCAGGCCTTCCTTGACCTTGCTCTTCTGTTTCGCCCATTCGCCGGAGCCGAGCTTGTTGAGCTTCGGAGGCTGCTCCGGATTGCCGATATAGCGCTGGACCCTTTCCAGCTGCTCCACAGGGACATACAGCTTGTCGCTGCCGTTATACTTAATCAGCAGATAGTCACGCCAGGTGCCTTCGCTCTGCAGGCGGACCGTGCCCTGATAAATACCGACGCCGTAGTCCTCATGGACCACATAATCGTTGACCTTCAGATCCGTGAAGGTGGATATGCGCTCGCCCGAGCGCGCCTTGGACTTTGACTTACGGTAGCCCGCGCCCCAGATGTTGGCGTCCGAAACAACGACAACGCCGGGATCGGGCATGACAAAGCCCGCGCTCAGCGTTCCCGGCAGGATGATCGCCTCACCGGCAGGAAGCGTATCGCAGCTTTCGGCATAGCGCGCCGGAAGACCGAGCTCATTGAGGCTCGCCGCCAGACGGTTTCCGCGCGCGCTGCCGCCGCTGAGCAGCAGTATACGGTATCCTTTATCAAACCATGACGCGCAGTCGTTTTTCAACGGCTTGATCTGTCCGCCGTAATTCTGGATGCCGGTCGCTTTCAGATCCAGCACCGTTTCGGGCTTCAGTCCGCCGAGACCGAGCAGCATTTCAACCGTAGCGATCACCGCGGCGGATGAGAAGCCGGAAACGCAGGTATCCCAGTCCATCAGCAGCGTTTCCTGCTCATGAACGGCTTCACTGCGGGCAATCGCGGCCTCCAGGTCTCCGGCGAAACCGATCGCGCGCTCTTCGGCACGCTTGCGGGCGTGATCCGGCTCGCAGACGATAATCAGATCCGGCGCGAACCAATCGGTCAGTGTAAACGTGCGGTCCGTAAGCACGGTGAGCCACGCGCGCGCGCGGCGGAAGGGAACGCCCTGCTCCAGCGCGTCCGCGTCCGCCAGCAGGCGGGAGATACGGCGGGAGGCTTCGGTGCCTGCCGCTTCACGGTAGCTCTGCTCGCGGATCTTCGGCGCGAGCTTTTCATCAAAGAGGCTGATATCGTCGTCATCCTCCGGCAGAGGCGGCAGATCATCCAGCAGAGAACCCGCGGAAACATCCGTATCCCGCGAGGCGCCGCCGAGCGCCAGACGCATCCGCCGCGCGCCGGCGGCCTGCT
>JAKSQH010000074.1 GCA_024404245.1 Clostridia bacterium | reverse complement strand
GTGTCGGTGAGTTTGAAGGACTATGAGTAGGTTTCGGCCTTTGGCCGACTTAAGGCTTTCCGATCGCCCTTAAGAATCCTTCGGTGTGTACCTTCCTTAAGGGCTTTCCGATCGCCTTTAAGAATCCTTCGGTGTGTACCTTTCTTAAGGGCTTTCCGATCGCCCCTGACAATCCTTCGCATGTCCCCGTTCCCGGGCTTTGCGATCAGTCGATGTGCAACGAAAAAAGAGTCCGGACCGTGACGGTCCGGACTCGATTTGTTTTAGGGGAATTACTTGATGATGATGCGGCCGGCGGGCTCGGCGTACTGCTCACCGATGACGCCGTTCAGCACGGTGCTGGTGTAGTTGATCAGCGCGTCTTCCAGAACGATACCGCTCTTGACGCCGGTCTGCGTGTAGGCATAGGCGAACGCGGCGTAGGTGTCACCGCCGGCGGCTGTGAAGTCGTTGGTGGCGATGGTGTACATGGCTTCAAGATCAAAGTCCTTGCCGCCAACGGTCTTGATGGTCACGCGGCTGCCGGGATTGGCGGGCGCGAAGTAGGTGCTGTTCAGATACTGTTCACCCTGGATGTATTCCACAGAGGTATCAATGGTGAATTCGATACCGGCAACCTGCGGGAAAGCGCCCAGAGCTTCGGGAGTGGAGAAGGTGCCGGCTTCGAGAGCTTCCAGCAGCTCGGCGCCGGTTACGGTCAGGATCGCGACTTCGTTGCCGAAGGGGAACACGGTCTTCATGTCCTTCATGGTGACATCGCCGATTTCGATGGAGGCACGGATACCGCCGCCGTTGGTCAGCGCGGCCACAACCTGATCACCGAAATACTGCTGCGCGGACCACAGAATCGCGTCAGCGGCGAAGTCGCCCAGATTGGTTTCCTGCGTACGGACGCCGGGAGCCTTGTTACCGTCCAGCATAACCTCGGTCTTGGCGAAGGCGGCGCCCAGTTCGGCATCAACGGCCGCGTCCACATCATTGACCAGCTTGTCAACTTCGGGATCGGCAACCAGACCGGTACCGGTCAGCAGAGCGACGGACTGGTCATCGGTGAAGTCATACAGTTCGGCATCGATGGTCTTGACAACTTCTTCGCCGGACTTGTCCACGTCAATCACGACGTAGCCGATGGCTTCGGAATAGGAACCGGTGGAAACGCGCAGCGTGGTGCTGTTTTCATCATACACGCCGCCGTCGAGCACGGTGTGGCTGTGAGCGTCGATGAACAGATCCAGACCGGTGAGCTGGGGGAGAATGTCGATGGAGCGGTTCGGAGCGCTTTCATCGTCATTGCCCAGATGGGCCAGAGCAACGATGACGTCGCAGCCGGCGGCGGTCAGCTCATCAATCTGAGCCTGGGCGCAGGCAACCAGCTCTTCACCCTGCAGGAAGGTAACGCCCTTGACCTTGTCGGGATGAGCCTTGGTCATGGTTTCAGGGGTGTCCAGACCGAACACGCCGACCTTCAGGCCGTTGGCGGTTTCGAAGACCTTGTTGGGGGTAAACACGGGGTTGCCGCCGGCAATGTACAGGATGTTAGCGCACAGATAGGGATAGGTGGCAACATCGGTGGCGAGCTGGAGAATATTATCAAGACCCCAGTCAAATTCATGGTTGCCCAGCGTGGCGGCGTCATAACCGGCGGCGTTCATGAAATTGACAGCTTCCTTGCCGTAGCTCATGTTGACGATCGGCGCGCCCTGAATGGCATCACCGGCGTCCAGCAGCAGCACGGACGCGCCCTGAGCTTCAAGCTGTTTCTTCAGCGCGGCGACGCGGGCGTAGCCGAACTGGGTGTCGTTGGCAACCGCATGGCCGTGCACGTCATTCGTGTGCAGGATCACGAGCTTGCCTTCATAGGCTCCGTCTGCCTGAGCGAACACGCAGCAGCCCAGCAGCAGAGCAAGGGACAGAACCAGACACAGGATCTTCTTCATGGATTTGTTTCCTCCCTACAGTATAATATGAAATAGATGAACCACTGCGGTTATTATATCAGTAAACCGCCGTAAAAAAAACATAAAAAAAAAGAAAAAAATCCGCGTCCGGAATATAATCCGGAACGCGGACGGATATCCGCGGCGTGAACGCTCTGAAAAACGTATGTTACGCCTTCGCGCGGTTACGGTTGCCGCTGTCAGTATTCAAATACCGTGATGACGCCGCCCATGTTATCCAGGGAGGAGACAAAATTATTGGCTTTGCCGGTCAGGTTTACGGTGAAGGGATCGGCATCGCCGACATACTGACGGACGATTTCGTACTTCAGCTTGCCGTTTTCAAATACCGCGATGTGGTTGTGTTCTTCCAGGTACTCGATGTATTCCTCCATGCACAGATCAAGAATATGCATCACAGTTGCGTGCCCTGTTCCGACATAACGGTACAGGTTCAGCTCTGTTGAAATACCGGTTTTGAAGCTCTTGTCAGCGGTGCCTTCAAGCGGCCAGTCAGCCAACGGGAAACGGAAGATCAGACCGTACTTCCAGCAGTTTTCATTCATCCACTTTCCCTGCGCGGTGGTGGAATACTTGGGTGAACCGACGCTGGCATCGGTCTTGTCATACAGGCGGAGCGTGAAACTCATGCCGGAGTTGAATTCGCTTGTGCCGGGATAGTTGACTTCCTTCTTCGCGGCGGCAATCAGCTCTTCTTCATCCTCGTATTTGCTTTCGAGCTTCTTGACCTTGCTCTGGAAGTAGTTGTTCTGCGTATCCCACGTACGGTAGCCTTCCGATACCATATAGTGCGTGAGCCCCTCGGTTTCGGCATCGGCCAGCGCGGCCTGCAGCGCTTCAATCGCGACGGGGAAAAGCATGACATTGTAATCCTGCACCTGAATCTTGCCGCCGGTATATTTGCCGATACTGGAGATCAGGGTTTCGTCAAACAGATCCGGCCGGCTGTGCCATTGATTGACAAGCAGCATACCGTTGTTCATGATGTCCGAGCGGTACATGGTCTGCGTGTAGGGACTTTCCAGCGGATAGGTTGTCAGATCGATAATGTCCCATCCCTCATTGGCATGGTCCGGCCACGCGAGATTGGCACCGGATACGGTTTCCGCCTGAAAACGCGCGAGCGCGGCGGCGTATTCCTGATCCGCCTCGATATTCCGGGCCTCTACGGCGGCCTGTTCTTTTGCCAGCTTGTCATCATGATATGAGCGGATAGCGTCATCGGCAAAGAAGCAGCCGACGCACAGCGCCGCCATCAGAACGGTGAGAATGATGACTACCGGTACGGCTTTGGACTTCTTCTGGTTGCTCATGGTAAATTACACCTGCCTTTGTTACAACGATCTGTTACAAAAAAGACTGATTCTCTTAACAATTCTACGGAGGGAAGAAATACTCCTTCTTTTTACATGCGTTCAGGTGATTCGACACCGATCAGGTACAGACCGGTGCGGATAACCGCGCGTGCCGCGTCCGTCAGCGCGACGCGTGCCGCGATACCGGCGGGTTCGCCGTCCAGAATGCGGTGCTCATAGTAATACTTGTTGTATGCCTGAGCGATATCGGTCACGGCGCGTGTGATCATGCTCGGCTCATACTTGTCGGCAGCCTCGCGGATCACATCCGGGAAGCGGCTCATAAGCCGCAGCAGGTTCTGTGCCTCGTCATCGGTCAGCGCGGACCAGTCCGGTGCGGGAAGCTCAAGTGACGCGGCTTTGCGCAGTACGCTGCAGCAGCGCGCGTGTGTGTACTGGACATACGGACCGCTTTCGCCGTCAAAGTTCAGGGCACGCTCCCAGCGGAAATCAATATCCTTGATGCGGTTGTTGCTCAGCGTGGTATAGATCACGGCACCGATGCCGACCTGACGCGCGATCTCTTCCTTGTTGTCAAGATTCGGCGATTTCTCCATGATGATGTCGAAAGCTTTCTTCTGCGCCTGACCGAGCAGATCCTCCAGATAAACAACATGGCCTTCACGTGTGGACAGGGCGCGACCCTCGTAGCTGATCATGCCGAAGGAGACATGCACGCAGTCCTTTGCCCAGGGCAGCTCCATTTTTTCCAGCACACGGAAGATCTGCCGGAAATGCAGGTCCTGCTGATAAGCAACCACATAGAGGCACTTGTCGAAATGATAGGTGTCCTGCCGGTACATCGCGGCGGCCAGGTCACGCGTGGCGTAGAGTGTGGCGCCGTCCGAACGCAGAATGATGCAGGGAGGCATATTGTCATCGCTCAGGTCAACGATGGTGGCGCCGTCGGAAACGGTCAGCAGGTTCTTCGCGCGGAGCGCGTCCACAACGCGGCCCATTTTGTCATTATAGAAGCTTTCACCCGCGTAGCTGTCGAAGGAAACGCCGAGAAGAGCATAGACCTTTTCGGTATCTTTCAGGGTGATTTCCTTGAACCAGGAGAAAATCGACAGGGCTTCCTCATCGCCGTCCTCAATTTTCTTGAACCAGGCACGGCCCTGATCGTCCAGCGAGGGATCCTTTTCGGCTTCCTCGTGGAACTTCACATACAGGCGGACAAGCTCGTCCACGCCGCCTTTATCGACTTCCTCCTTCGTGCCCCAGAGCTTGTAGGCGCAGACCATCTTGCCGAACTGGGTGCCCCAGTCTCCAAGATGGTTGATGCCGACGGTGCTGTAGCCCAGGAAGGAATAGATCCGCTTCAGGCTGTGCCCGATCATTGTTGTGGACAGATGCCCCAGATGGAAACGTTTGGCGATATTGATGGAGGAGTAGTCCAGGCATACCGTTTTCCCGTTTCCGATATCGGATGAGCCGAAGCTTTCGCCTTTGGACAGAATGTCCTGCATTGTTTCGGCGGCGAAGTTCGCGCGGTTCAGGAAGAAATTCATGTATCCGTTGACGGGCTTTACATCCGCGATATCGGTGTACGTCCAGGCGGCGCACAGATTTTCCGCGATTTTCGGGGGTGCCATGCGCAACGCTTTAGCAAGGCGGAAGCAGGGGAAGGCGTAATCGCCGAGCGCGGGATCCGGCGGAACGGCCAGCAGGCCGCGCAGCTCGCCGGCGTCCGGCGTGCCTTCGGCGGAGGGCCATACGGTATTGATCAGTCCGGCGGTGAGACCGGCAATACGGGTCATCATATCAGTCATTGAAGCTGCACCTCTGATTTCTATATATATGCGAACGGGGATATGATATCACAAAGCGCCCAAAAAAGGCAACATCCTTCATTGACATCTTCAGACCCCGCGGGTATAATTGAAATGTTAGAGGATTCCTCGCCTTTTTGGCGCGCCGTTGTTTACAAACGGTTCCGCGCAAGGAGTGCGGCCTTCCGTACGGGCTTTCAGCCCTGCTATAAAATACTCAAGGAGGTACATCCATGGCCATCAAAATGACCGTCGACGGCAACACCGCCGTCAGCCATGTCGCGTATGCGTTCAGCGATGTGGCAGCCATCTATCCCATTACCCCCTCTTCCCCCATGGCGGAAGTCGCGGATGAGTGGGCCGCCCATGACCGGAAAAACCTTTTCGGCCAGACGGTGAAGATCGCGGAAATGCAGAGTGAAGCCGGTGCCGCGGGTGCTGTGCACGGCTCCCTGTCCGCCGGTGCTCTGACTACTACTTTCACCGCGTCCCAGGGTCTGCTGCTGATGATCCCCAATATGTACAAGATCGCCGGCGAACTCACGCCCGCCGTCTTCCATGTCAGTGCCCGCGCCCTGGCGTATCACGCGCTGAACATTTTCGGTGACCACAGTGACGTTATGGCCTGCCGTCAGACCGGCTTCGCCATGCTGGCCTCCAATTCCGTTCAGGAAGCTCATGATATGGCGCTGGTTGCCCATCTGGCCACGCTGAAGAGCTCCGTGCCCTTCCTGCATTTCTTCGACGGTTTCCGTACCAGCCATGAGATCCAGAAGATCGACGCGATTGATACGAAGAACAACTACGAAGAAATCAAGGACCTGGTTGACTGGGACAAGGTTGCCGAATTCCGCGCCCGCGCGCTGAATCCCGAACATCCCCATCAGGCCGGTACCGCTCAGAACAGCGATATCTACTTCCAGGGCCGTGAAGCCGGCAACAAGTTCTATGCTGCCGTGCCCGCCATCGTGGAAGAGTGCATGGATCAGGTCGCCAAGCTGACCGGCCGTGTCTACAAGCCCTTCCAGTATGAAGGCGCTCCGGATGCCGAAAAGATCATCATCTCCATGGGCTCCAGCTGCGACGTCGCGCATGAGACCATCAACAAGATGCTTGAGAACGGCGAAAAAGTCGGTATCATCAAGTGCCACCTGTATCGCCCCTTCTCCGTGGAATACCTGATGAAGGTTATGCCCGCCACCGTCAAGAAGATCGCCGTGCTGGACCGCACCAAGGAATCCGGTTCTCTGGGCGAGCCTCTGTATCTGGACATCTGCGCCGCGCTGGCTGAAGCGGGCCGCGGTGATATCAAGGTTGTCGGCGGCCGTTACGGTCTGGGCAGCAAGGAATTCACCCCCACCATGGTCAAGGCCGTGTTCGCCAACCTGGACGGCGA
>JAKSQH010000073.1 GCA_024404245.1 Clostridia bacterium | reverse complement strand
ATTGTGATTAGTATTGAAGAGAAAGACGATTCATCAACTTAACAGATATGACGCAAGGCAGTCACGCGCTGCACTTCTACTATGACGCGCAGGGCAAGCCTGGTATTGTGATCTATGACGGCACGGCATACGGATACCTGCAAGACAAAGGGACGGTTCTGCTGTCTTGTTATTCTCGTATGTTTTTGATATGATGGTATTATCAGTAAAGCAAACGAGGTGGACAACCATATGCCGAGAGCAGCCAGAGCGAAGTCCGAAGTGATGGTCTCCGGACAGTCGTGACAGGATTGTTATTGCGGCACTGGAATCAGGTATTTCTATTCGTCAGGTATCCCGATTGACAGGCATCAGCAAAGCTGTTATCGAACGCATCAGGAAACAGTGAACAAGACGGCAGAAACCCGCGTCTTTGCTTCAGGACAAGCCTGTCAATGCTTACCCAACGCCCAGAACGCCACGGCTCCCGCCGCGGCCACATTCAGTGAATCCACGCCGTGGCTCATGGGGATCATAACGGTATAATCGCAGCGGGCTATGGTCCCGCGCGTCAGTCCGTCCCCTTCCGTGCCCAGGATCAGCGCCAGTTTTTCCGTCTGTTTCAACGCGGGACAGTCCGGCGTGACCGAGTCCTCCTGCAGCGCGAGCGCGGCGGTGGTGAACCCGTATTCCTTCAACAGCGCCATGCCTTTTTCGGGCCAGTCGGTATCCCGCGTTCCGATCCTTGTCCACGGCAGCTGAAAAACGGTTCCCATACTCACACGCACACTGCGCCGGTTCAGCGGATCGCAACAGGTGGGCGTCAGCAGCACCGCGTCCATCCCGAGCGCCGCGGCGGACCGGATGACCGCGCCGACATTGGTGGTATCCGTAACAGCCTCCACCACCGCTATCCGTTCCGCGGTTTTCAGGATTTCCGTAACATCCGGCTGTGCCGGACGCGGCATGACGCACTGGATGCAACGGTCCGGATAATACCCTACGGTGTCCCCAAGCACTTCCCGCTCACCGGTATAGACCGGCACATCCTCCGGGCAGCGTTGCAGAACCTCGGCCGCCTGACCGGTGATATGCTTCCGTTCCATCAGAAAGGCCACGGGAACAATGCCGGCATCCATAGCCAGCCTGACCACTTTGGCGCTTTCCGCCACAAACATGGCCTCATCGGGATGCTGTTTCATGCGCAGCTGCGCGTCGCTTCGTCTGAAAAGATCCAGAGCGGGATCGTTCCGGTCCGTAATTTCAATAATTCTTGCCATCTGTTACCATCTTCCCCATTATGCGGAATATTCAAAAAGGCGGTGAGCCTCAGGCAGGCCACCGCCCTGTTCATATATTATATGAATCATTCACCGTATAATCAAGCTTTTCATGGTGTGTGTAGGAAAGGTGTAAAAAGTGTCAGACACGGGGCAGGGGGCATGACAGAGGGAGTCCCCCTGTCACGCCCCGGGTGCCGGACTTTACGGCTGATAATCCGCTTTCCACAGCCCGTGCAGGTTGCAGTAAGCGTACGCCGCCTCCACCTCATCCCCTTCGCAGATACGGAAACAAACCTCCGGCTCCGTACCGGGCTGCAGCTCCATACACTGGTTACCGTTCTTTGTCTGCAGCAGAATCCAGCGGATGCAGTGCGCGTCCGTCATCGGATGCGGCTCGGAACCGACGGTAACAAACACCCGGCATTTGGCAACCGAAATCACGGGAACATGCTTTTCGAGGGACGCGTCCACGCTGCAGGGAATCAGTTCCTCCATTTCCTCACCGCAGCACACCATCGGAACGCCGGTGTCCTCCATAACCATCACAATCTGACCGCAAACGGAACACTTGAAAATTCTTACATTCATGTTTTTCTCTCCTTTAATCATTATCAGTTGTTCAATAGCATACATTTTACGCCGGAATACCGCGTTTCACGCGGAACCGGCAGTTCCAGCCGCAGTACGCCCACGGCATAGCGGGCCCTGATATCATCCGGTGTCAGGGTCCGGTCCACAAAGAATCCGCGCTGCAGAATGTCCGTCAGTTTTTCCCGGTAAATCATCCTGCCGTAGATATCCGTTTCCTGCGTATCCCGGTATTTTTCGGCGGTCACCGTAAGGAATCCGTCATCCAGATCCAGATAGATCTGGTCTTCCGAAAAATCCGGGAGATCAATATCAATCAGGCACATGTTGTCATCCATCTGAATATCGACCTTCATTTCGTTTTTACCGGTCAGTACACAAAAAGGCGTATCTCCGCCGTGCGGGCAGGAGGACAGGAACCGAACCGGAAAACCGGTTTCATCATCCGTAAGCGAATCATCCGGGTAACAGTACATATTGTTCATCCTTTCTTTCATTGCGTAATATTTACAGGTTTCGCGTCCGGGCACGGCCGGCGCAGGTATACAGCACAGCGTTACAATATGATTTACACCTCATATTCGCGGCTCTGCTGTCTCCCCTTCAAAAGATCCTTCGCTCAGACACAGGCCGCTGCTTTGCGCACGCGGACGTGAAGAGCGGAAGCACGATCGCGGTCAGGATAATGACCTCACTCAGGAAACCCGCGCCGATCACAAACGGATACGCGCCGTTATACAGGGCGGGAGAAAGATGCCTGAACAGGATACCGGCATACGCCCACATCACCGCGAGGCCGGCAACGCTGTTTTTGCCGAAAACCACCACAGAAAAGGTAATACCGGCACCGATCAACAGTACAAGGGACGTCCAGAATTCAGCGGGAAGGCCCCAGCCGTTCCAGCCGACGGCCGTCAGCCATACACTGATATTGGCGATTGTCGCCGCGATAATCCATCCGTAATATACGGAAAAACCGGTTTTTGCCGCCAGGCAGCGCGGAAATGATCCGTTCGCGTTGTATAGACGCCCCTGAATCACGATCAGCGAGATCAGAAGCAGCGCGATACAGAGTACGGAAGGGCCGATTACATTATTGTGCCACAGGAAGATCCAGGCGATATTCAGGGCACAGCTGACAGCAAACCACAGTCCGATATCCTCGCGCACCCTCGCGCTGTATGTACCGGAATCGAAAACCTCCCATTGATAAACAACAAAGACCGCCATCAGCACGTATATCAGGCCCCAGATCGCGAAAGTAACAGGTGCGGGTGTGAACAGGTTCGGATACGCTTCGGTGATCTGACTGACGGTATTCCCGCCGATCGGCAGCAGATTGGCCAGCGCGTTGACCGCGGCCATGGCCGCGAAAGCAATTGTATTGATCCATTTCAATGCCATTTGGTATCATCTCTCCTTGGTATTCAGTACAGTTTAGTTCAGGGCTCCATCCGGGTGAATGCCGTTTATCCGGCGCCTTATGCCGGCGGCAAACTTAAAAAGTGCAGGCAAATCGCTTCCTTTCGGTGGAATGACGGAAAGCTCTGCGTTATAATGGAGTTGCAGCGGCGCTTTCCGATTACGCCGGAATCGTAGCAAAAAGTTTGTATGTACAGCAATCGTGCCACATACAAAATGAAAATGTATTTTTCAATCTCTTACCGTGAACCCGGATTATGCGAAATTTCTCATTGTAAAAGGGTTCAGCCCGCGGGCCGACCAAAGGGCTTTGCGATCGCACTTTGGAAACCTTCGCATCTTTCCAAGATAGTCGCTGAGGAGGAAAACACATGAACAACATCACACTCGGAAGGGTTCTCAAAGCAATGTATAAGCTGAGCGGGAAAACCCTGACACAGCTGTCGGACGAAACCGGTCTCACAGTGGATACCATCAATAATCTGATGTACGCGCGCATCCAGAAGCCGGGCCTCGCGGGCGTGAACGCGCTGGTAAACGCCATGGGTTTCAAAATACAGCAGCTGATGGCTTTCCTGGAAGAGCATCCTGATATACCGGAAGACAGTGACACGGTAGAGCTGTTCACAAAATACATAGCCTCTGCAGATGATACAAACAAATACGCAGCGCCTGCAAAAGAAACTGTAAGGGCTGCAAAAGGCAGCTTTCCCGCGGAAATTGAAATGCTCAATGAAGAGCATGAAAAGCAGCTGGACAGATTCCGCGCGGCCAACCAGCGGCATATGGAGCAGCTGCAGGCGCAGCATAACAGCCAGCTTACGGAAATGCAGGAACACAACAAACAGATGGAGCAGCACTTCGGCAAAAGCATAGAAGCGCTGAAAGAAACGCACGCGCAGGAAATCAGACGTCTGGAGAAAGAAGGCTCCCGCCACAGGAAGACGATTACTTTCCTTACGGTTGCCCTCAGTGTGGAAACAGCGGTGATCCTGCTGATGATTATTGTGGACCTGATCAACCGCAACATCGGCTGGTTCCGCTGAGCGGCGGCGCCGCTGCCCGTGGATATGACAATCGCCGGCGGGAAGCCGGAAAGCATTTCCTCCGGCAGAATCCGCTGTGCGCGAAGTGTCTCTCGGAACACAGAATCACCCCGGCAACGGTAGTCGATCATATCGTACCGCACCGGGGTGATAAATAACTGTTCCGGGATCAGGAAAACCGGCAACCGCTTTGCAAGGACCGTCACGACAGAAAGACAGGAACGGGGCTGTAAAACACTGGATACCTATTGATATTCAGATAAAATTGAGTTAGACTTGATATTGATTGAGATTGCTTGATTTTATCTGACGGAGGTGGAGAACTCTTGGATAGACAAGAACTGCTCCGGTATTTTATGGACAACTACTACCCAAGGCAGGAAATAGTGTACAGACTGCCCGCGTCTCTCCCAATTGCAGACTTCTGGCCTGAGGAAATACAGTACCGCAAGGATCGCGCATCGGTTCTTCCGCTTCATACGGCTTCCGGCGAATCCTTCTGGTATGTCCCCACGAACAGGTTCCTTCAATCAGGGGATGCACTCGCGCAAGCCGCCCGATACGAGAGCACAAATGAACTGCCTCAATACAGTCATGACGACAGCATTATTGACGAGGCATTTTACTCCAGCGCCATCGAGGGCGCATACAGCACCAAAGCCCGCGCCCGCGAATTGATTCAAAGTGGAAAGTCCCCGGAAAGCAAGGATGAAAGAATGATCGTCAACAATTACGACGCGCTGCGTTTTGTCCTCGACCATTTGGACACCCCGATCAACGAGGCGATCACGCTGGAGATTGCCAGAATTCTGACGGAGGGCACACTGGAAGAAGGCACAAAATCCGGCTGGCGGGATGGCCCCGTACAGGTCGTATCCGGGAGACAGGAAGTCGTGTATGTCGCGCCCGACGCGGCCACAATCCGTCCGATGCTGGATGATCTGTTCGCCTTCCTGCAGATGGATGATGTTCATCCGGTCATCAAGGCCTGCGCGGTTCACATTTATTTCGTGACCATTCATCCCTTGTTCGATGGGAACGGGCGCACAGCTCGCGCTCTTGCGTATATGATACTCCTGCAAGCCGGTTACGACTTTTTCCGTCAGGTTCCTATCTCTGGATTACTTGTTGAGGAACGCTCCAAATACTATAAGGCCATCCGCGCAGCACAAGACCCCGTAAACGGCAATGATTTCACCTACTTTATGGAATACTATGCGGATATGCTGCTCAGAAGCATTTCCGATATCCATAGCCACATGAACGAAAAAATGAAAGTGGCAGAACTCAGAAAAGCCGCTTCATCCCTTGCTTCTGCGGATCGTCTCGCCGACGGACTCGAATGGCTGTACAGTAAAGGCTTCGAGACCATCACAACAGATAAGTGGAAGGATAAGTTCAAAATCTCCTTCGAGACCGCAAGGAAAGACCTGTCCTGGCTGGCTGACCATGGTTTCCTGAACATCCGTACATCCGGTCACAAGAAATTCTTCGATGTGAGTAAGACTTAATCGCATATTCCCTATCCGTCTTCCCGGCGTCTATCACACGATAGGCGCTTTTTTCATGTCAACTGACAGGAGGTCATCATGATCAACCCTTTTCTTTTTCTGTTTCGCGCGCGTGACAAGCCCAGATCCGCCGTGATTCAGCCCATAACTGCATTTCAGAAGCGCTCCTTCCGTGAAACGAAGCCATGGAAGATCACAAAAAAAGATCAGGAATTTCTTCCTGATCTGTGGCTCCCCAGGTAGGGCTCGAACCTACAACAACCCGGTTAACAGCCGGGTGCTCTGCCATTGAGCTACTGAGGAATATTGGAATCCGGCGGCGACCTACTCTCCCGGGCCGTTACCAGCCAAGTACCATCGGCACTGAAGGGCTTAACTTCTGTGTTCGGTATGGGAACAGGTGGGACCCCTTCGTCATTACCACCGGAAATGGTAAAGCACTTTTTTGCGGAACACTTTAGGCGATCCGCTATTCAGTTAGCCGATCGATCATCTTTTTCTTCCTCCGACCGACCTTAAGCATTTTAGCACCTGCGTGACGTGCTGTCAAGCGGTTCTTTCATGCTCCAGAGCCTGCGCCCTGACGACTGCACAACCTTCGGCTAAGATTCACTCACTGACCTGTTTGTGTTACCAATTGATCTCTTCAAGCGTTTAAATCAAGCCCTCGACCTATTAGTATCATCAAGCTGCATGTGTTACCACACTTCCACCGATGACCTATCTACCCGGTAGTCTTCCGGGGGTCTTACTTGCTTTCGCAATGGGAGTCTTATTCTTGAGGTGGGCTTCACGCTTAGATGCCTTCAGCGTT
>JAKSQH010000072.1 GCA_024404245.1 Clostridia bacterium | reverse complement strand
AAGGAAGTTGAGGTCGTCATCGAAGACGTGACCGAAAACAAAGAAGAGGAATAACCCCGTCACGAGCGCGGGGGCTGCCGCCGGCAGCCCCCGTTTTTCATTTATTCGGTTTTCGCGGCGGATTGTTTTTTCTTTTTCACGGCAGAGCGCGCAGCCCGTCCGCCGAGCATGATCACCCAGATCGCGGCGATGGTCACAAGCAGCGCTACGGATTCAGCCGGCAGTTTTTCTTCTTCGGGTTCCGGTTCCGCTTCCGTTTCACCCGTGCCGTCTTCCGTTTCCGGTGCCTTTACGGTGATCTGGTCCAGCCTGTAAAGAGAGGTCACATCATCAAACACCTTGTCCAGATACGCTTCGCTCATTTCCTCCTTGCGGCGGGCGGATTTGCAGGTGTTTTCAATCATCTGCCCGGCAGCGGAGCGCAGTGAGGCGGAGCCGTTGAACACCGGCGTCACGAACGTCTTATCCGTGTTATCCAGCAGCAGCTTCGCCGCGTCGATCTTGACATTGTAATACTTGTTGTTATCCTCGCCCGCTCTGGACAGATAATCCGTATACTCCGGATCCTGCTGTGCCTTCACTGTCACCGGCACATAGCCTTCGGTCTCGGAATAGGCGATCTGCGTCGCATTGCTCAGCAGGCTCTGCACAAACAGCCAGCTGGCCATCACCTCGTCGCTGTCCTCTTTATTGAAGATGCAGACGGACGGCCCCTGTGAAATCATGCTGATGTTATCCGTGTCAAACTGCGGCACCGGCCGTACAACCGTTTCAAAGCGTACGATGTTCTCCTCCGCGATGTCGCTCAGCGGCGCGTCGCAGCCCATCCATGTCGCGCCCGCGGTGGAGTCAATACCGAATACGCACTGCCCGGCGTTCAGGAAATTGCCCGGATAGCTTGAAATGGAGAATGTCGAGAACGCTCTGGTTTTCGCGTGGGTGTAAATTTCCTTCAGCAGCTCGCGGGTCGTGTCATTGAAAATCTCCACTTCTCCCGCCGCGGTTGAGTAGCCCGCGTTCTTCTGCCGGAGCATGGTGATCATCATGTTGTCGGTGGACTTATAGATAAACGGAATCATGACCTTCTGGCCGTTCACGGCAAACAGGCCGTTTTCGTCCTTTGCCATAGCCGCCTCGGAAACCTCCCAGATGAAGTCCCAGGTAACGGTATCCGGTACTTCATAACCGAGCTTTTCCACCAGATCCTTATTGATGTACAGGGCTTCCGTGCTGCGCATGAACGGCATCGCGTAGCAGTGCCCGTCCAGCATGCACTCGTTCAGGAATTCCGGCACAATCTCGTCCGCCTTCGGCGCGTCAAACCGCACCTCGCTGCCGCCGAGGCCGTACTTTTCGTCCGTCATCAGCTCATCCAGCGGCACCACAATATTGGAGCCTGTCAAATAGGTCGCGATGTGGTCCGGATAGGTAACGCAGATATTCGGCGTGGTTCCGGTGGAAATATTGGTGATCACGTCATTGTAGATCTTTGTATAGTCCGTATAGAACCGGATCGTGATATGCACGTTCGGATAAAGGGCTTCAAAGTCGCTGACCGCCTTGTTGTAGATTTCCACCTGCGTTTTGTTGGTATCATTCTTGGCCCAGAACGTGAGGTTCAGTTCCTTTTCCGTGTCAAAGCTCACAGGATTCGTAAAGGCGTCCGGATTCTCCGTACCGTGGCAGGCGCTCAGCAGCGGAAGAATCATCAGGCATACGAAAAGCAGCGCGATTTTCTTTCTCATCCCTTTGTGCCTCCTCTCGATACGCCTTCCATCACCTTGTTCCTGAAGATCAGGAAAAGGATGATCAGCGGAACGGAAATCGCGACAACGGCGGCCATCATGGCAGGGATGTTCTCGCGGCCCATACCGTTCTCACGCAGTTCCTGAATACCGTTGGACACAAGGAAATATCTGCTGTCATCGGTGATCAGACGGGGCCAGACGTAGCTGTTCCAGCATTCGATCACCTTCAGGATAATGATCGTTACAATCGTCGGCATGGCAATCGGTATCATGATTCTGCACAGATACTTCAGGTCGGATGTGCCGTCCACCTTCGCGGCTTTGTACAGCTCATCCGGGATCATACCGAAGTTTTCCTTCAGCAGATAAATATAGAACACGGAGGTTACGGAGGGCAGAATCAGACCCAGATAGGAATTGCGCATGTTCCAGTCCGTAATCGTTACGAAGTTGGTGATCACCACCAGCTCGGTCGGGATCATCATCAGCGACAGGAACAGCGCGAACACCGCGTCTCTGCCCTTGAACTCCAGCCGCGCGAACGCGAACGCCGCGGGAATGATCACAAGCATCATCAGACCCGTTGTCGCCGCGGTAAAAATAACCGTGTTCAGGAAATACCGCGCCAGCGGCACGCCGCTGAAGGCAGCCGCGTAGTTTTCAAGCGTGGGTGCCGCGGTAAAGAACTTCGGCACATATTCCGCGTTGTACGCGCCGTACTCCTTTACGGAGGTCAGCACCATCCAGTAAAACGGGAACAGCACCGCCACGGCCCAAAGCCCGAGGAAGATGTAAATGAATGTTTTGGATACATATTTTCTGATACTGTACTTCATTTCACATCACCCCCTCAGTTATAGCTTACGGTCTTTTTGCTGATCCGCAGGTTGATATAGGTGATGGTGAACACAATGGCGAACAGAATCAGCGCCGCGGCCGCCGCGTAGGACGGATATCCGCCGCTGTTACCGTACAGCATGTCGTAAACATAGCCGACGATCGTATTCATGCCCGCCGCGTTCAGGTCGGTGCCGAAAAGGGCCACTTCATCACTGTAGGCCTTGAAAGCACCGATAAAGCCGGTGATAATCAGATAGAACACGGTCGGCGAAATCATGGGCAGGGTGATCTTTACAAAGATTCTGCCCGCGCCGGCACCGTCCACCTTGGCGGCCTTGTAGTATTCCTGGTTCACGGACGCCAGGGCGCTGGTCAGGATCAGCACCTTGAACGGCAGCACCACCCAGATGGTGTAGAAGCACATCACAAAAATCTTTGCCCAGTACGGTCCGTCAATAAAGTCCACGGACGCGCCGCCGAAGCGGTTGATCAGCAGATTCACCAGGCCGTCCGTATAGTCGGTTTTCTTGAAAAGGATCATGAAAACCAGGCCGACGGCGAGCGTGTTGGTCACATACGGCAGGAAATAGATCGTCTGGAACGCGTTCTTCAGCGGGCGGATCGAGCTGAGCGCCAGTGAAAGCAGCAGTGCGAAGCCCGTTGACAGCGGCACGGTGATAACCACAATGATAAACGTGTTCTTCAGCGCCTGTACGAAATACGGATCACTGAGCACATACCGGAAATTGTGCAGCCCGTATCCGGTAAAGCTCTGTGACGCGAAATTGAAGTTTTCCTCAATCGAATAAATGCATACGTCGATCAGCGGATAAACCATGAAAATCCCGAGAAACAGGATCGCGGGCAGCAGATAGAGCCAGCCCTTCAGATCATTCTTTTTCACCTGACCGCACCGACCCTCTCTTCTGTCTTCGCGTCAAACATAAAAACCTTGTTCGGCTTCAGTGAAAAGCGAACCTCAGCGGCGTCCGCGTCCGGCACGCTTTCGGCGGGCACGATGGAGCGGATCGATTTCCCCGTCATAGCGTCATTCACAGATACAATGCTCGTATCCCGGCCCATAACCTCAAGCCTGTCCATGCCGCAGTGCATAGGTCCTTCCGGATCCACAACAAAGCCTTCCGGGCGGATCGCGGCGTATACTTCCATGTCCGGAACGCCTTCCGCGTCCAGCACACGGTCATTGCCGATCCACAGCCCGCCGTCTTTGACTTTCGCGTTGAAAACGTTGATCGCGGGTGTGCCGAGGAACTGGGCGACAAACAGATTCACGGGGTTGTCATACACTTCCTGCGGTTTGCCGATCTGCTGAATCACGCCGGCCTTCATCACAATGATCATATCGGAAATGGACATGGCCTCATCCTGGTCATGCGTTACGAAAATCGTGGTGATCCCGGTTTCACGCTGAATGCGGCGGATCTCTTCACGTGTCTGCAGGCGAAGGCGCGCGTCCAGATTGCTCAGCGGCTCATCCAGCAGCAGCACTTCCGGCGTTTTGATCAGCGCCCGCGCGATCGCGACACGCTGCTGCTGTCCGCCGGACAGCTCTTTGGGCTTGCGCTCCAGCAGCCCGTCCAGCTGCACCAGTGAGGCGGTCTGCACAGCGCGTTTATGCATTTCCTCACGGCTCAGTCTCGCGCTGCCCTTCAGGTTCGTCAGCGGGAAAATGATGTTTTCCTCAACCGTCATGTGCGGATACAGCGCGTAATTCTGGAATACAAGCCCGACGCCGCGCTCTTCGGGCGGAAGCTTCGTCACATCGTGATCGCCGAAGAACACGCGGCCCTCCGTCGCTTCCTCCAGGCCGCTGATCAGGTTCAACGTCGTGCTCTTGCCGCATCCGGACGGGCCGAGCAGCCCGATCAGCTTTCCGTCCGGAATTTCAAACGTGAAATGGTCAACGGCAACAACCTCGCCCGCCTCTTTTTTGTTTCTGTTGGGGAAGCGCTTTGTCAGTCCGTCCAGTACTACTTTCATTTTCCGTTCCTCCCGAATTATGATTCATTCCGGTGATCATCAATTATGCGGCGCGTGTTTTTCGGCACCCTTGTTGCGTATATTGTCCGCGATGCCCAGCCCGATGCCGACCAGCAGCAGAACCGCGCCGAAAACCGCGAACCAGAAAGCTCCGCTCCTGCAGACACCGAGAAACTGCTCCAGCGTGAAATCATAGTAATATTTGCGCTGCAGAAAACCCGGATCGGTCTCCAGCCTGAAGCCGATCGCGGCGCAGATCAGCAGTACCGCGCCGATAAAGCCGAGTGAAACGCCTGCTTTCTTCATGGTAATTCCTTCCTTAAAAGCTGATATTGAAAACCGGGTTGCATGCGAAGGTTACGGTTGATCGCAAAACCCCAACGAGGGGTTGCATGCGAAGGTTACGGTTGATCGCAAAACCCCAAAGAGGGGCAGCATGCGAAGGTTACGGTTGATCGCAAAACCCCAACGATGGGTAGCATGCGAAGGTTTCCAAAGGGCGATCGCAAAGCCCTTTGGTCGGCCCGCGGGCCGAAACCTTTGCTTAACCCGGCTTTCCGTGAAAAGCCTTATTTCGATTTGATTATACAATTGAAGCGCTTTCCCCGCAAGTGCGAAGACATAAAAAAGGTGCTTCGCGAAAGCTGCCTCAGACTTGCGCGGGATCGCGAAGCCCCAGGAGCGGGGACACGCGAAGGAGCCCCGGGGGGCGATCGCAAAGCCACCGGGTCGGCCCGCGGGCCGAAACAAAAAAAGCACCGCTGAAAAGCGGTGCTTACAGGCCACATCAGACGCGCTTGATCTCCTTGATCTTGGCGGCTTTGCCCTGGCGGTCACGCAGGTAGTACAGCTTGGCACGACGAACCTTGCCGTGACGGATCACTTCCACATGGTCAACACGCGGGGAGTGGATCGGGAAAGTACGTTCGACGCCGATGCCGTAGGAAACGCGGCGGACCGTAAAGGTCTCACGCACGCCACCGTTGCGCTTCGCGATAACGGTACCTTCGAAAGCCTGCAGACGTTCACGGGAACCTTCAACGACCTTAACCCAGACGCGGACGGTATCGCCGACGTTGATCTCGGGCAAATCGTTACGGATCTGCTTCGCTTCGATGGAGCGGATAATCTCATTCATAGTTGATGTGCCTCCTTCCCTCTCAGACGTTCATGCACCGGTCCCGCACAGCCGAACGGATGTGCACACGGTAGCCGGTCAGCGGAGCGTCCGCATAACACCGGACATTATAGCACTTTCATTTGCTGTAATGCAAGCATTTTTTTATTCAACGTCATCTTTATAGACGATGTCATCGCGCAGGCGATAGATGGTCGCGCCGCGTTTCTTGTGGCAGAAGGCTTTCGCCCACCACTCAACGCTCTTCACGCTGTCAAACTGAACGTATCCGTACCGGATTCCGTTCCGCTTGCCACCGCGCATATTGCTGTCCATCCAGTGAATCTCGTCCGTTTCCGGATCATACGCCAGCATGATCGCGCTGTGCGCGCCGACACCGGAGGCGTAATTTGCCGACATCTGAAAGTAATCCCCGCGCTGCGCGTTCCGCATGAATTCCATCGCCAGCTCCAGGTTTTCATCATAGCTGAGCGATGTATCATAAAGGAACTGCGCCGCCACATAGAACGGGTTGCCCTTTTCCGCCGGTACATCCTCCCAGAACATGCCGTAATAGTACGGCTTGCATTTCTCCGCCTTCAGGTTGTTCGGTATCACCAGCTGCGTGTCCGGGAATTCCGCCATCCGGAAATCATCCCGGTTCTGCTTGAACAGATACACGGTGAAATTCTTGCAAACATAAATATCGGAGGCGTAGTGCGCGCGCTGAGCCTTTCCGTTCGCCGCGATGAATTTCTTTTCACCGAGCGCCACAATGCGGTCAATGAACTCATCGCGCGCGGTATGCGTCTGCTGCTGTGTGATCACGGTTTCCGTGCCGTCATCCTCCAGCAGCACTTCCTCCACAATCTCATCCACGCTGATCTCATCGGCGCCGCAGACACAAAGAGGAAGCAGGGAAAACACCGCGAGCAGTATCGCGATTCTCTTCATCATGCTCATAAGTCAATGAACTTCTCAAACTCAGGCAGGATCCCGATGCCGTCCGGATAATGCGCGGCAAACTGCGGAATCGCGTGGCTCGGGAAACTGTTGCCTTCGATGAATGTCGGTCCGTCCTTTGTGATCGCCACATCCCATGCCACAAAGCGCATCTGCGGAATCTTCCGCGCGGCTTCCATGCACATTTCCTTGGCTTCCTTCCAGAACGGGATGGTAAAGCCCACGATCGGCGTGTCCGTCATCGGATGGCGGGTGAAGGTGTTCCCCGCTTTGTCGGCGCCGACGGTTTTCAGCATGCCGCTCTCCAGGTCGATCCGCGCGGCCATGCCGCCGCAGTCCACGTTATCCATCACCTTGCCGTTGCCGATGCGCAGGAA
>JAKSQH010000071.1 GCA_024404245.1 Clostridia bacterium | reverse complement strand
TCAAGCGAAAAGGAGCAGGCTCTACAGTGTAGAGCTGCGACTATTGAGCTTGCGGGAAATCGCGAAGCCCTTTGGTCGGCATGCGGGCCGAAACCTTTTCATTAAGCATAATGGCACAGTCAGTTTATCCGCGAAAAGCTAAAAAAGTTCCGCGGCATCCGGAGCCGCGGAACGAAAACAGAGATCCTTTTTTTATTAAGATACCGGCGTCAGGGATGAACAAACGTGCCCATATCATCGCCTTCAAGAACACGGATCAGGTTTTCAGGATCGTCAAGGCCGAAAACGCGCACCATCGGAATATGGTTGTCCGCGCAGAGAGCGAAAGCCGCCGTATCCATCACTTTCAGCCCCTTCGCGATCGCGTCGGCGTAGGTCAGATCCTTGATCAGCTTCGCGTTCGGGTCCTTCATCGGATCCGCGGTATATACGCCGTCAATGTTTTTCGCCAGCAGAACGCAATCCGCGTTCATTTCAATCGCGCGCAGGACGATACCGGAATCAGTGGAAAAGAAGGGATTCCCCGTGCCGCCGCCGAACAGCACCACGCGCCCTTCTTCCAGATGACGGCGTGCGGCCATTGTGTTATACGGTTCCGCGAACCGGTTCATGTCCACAGCACTCTGTACAACCGCGTCCAGCCCGGCGCGTCTGAGCGCGTCAGCCATACAGATGCAGTTGATCACCGTGCCGAGCATCCCCATCTGGTCCGCGCTCACAGCGTCCATGCTCGCGGAAGGGCCCTGGCGTCCGCGCCAGATATTGCCGGCGCCGATAACAATCCCGGTCTGTACGCCCATGTCATGAATCCGTTTGATAATCCGCGCGGTTTCGTTGATTTTATCAAAATCAAAAATACCGTTATCGGACTTAAGCGCCTCTCCGCTCAGTTTCAGAATGACCCTTTTATATACTGCCATATTCGTCGACCCTCCTGTTCTGATTCCTTAAAAAAACGGTGCCGTCTTGCGACAGCACCGTTGAGCTTACAATCAGGCTTTCTGCATCGCGGCGATCTCGGCAGCGAGATCATCCTTGCGCTTTTCAATGCCTTCACCGCGTTCAAAGCGGGTAAAGCGAACGATATCCAGCGCGGAAGCACCGGCGGCCTTCGCGATTTCAGCCATCAGACCCTTAATGGTCTTCTCGCCGTCTTTCACAAACAGCTGCTCGAGCAGGCAGACTTCCTTATAGTACTTTTCAATACGACCCTGAACCATCTTGTCAACGATCTTCTCGGGCTTGCCTTCATTCAGAGCCTGCGCGCGCAGGATTTCCTTTTCCTTTTCCAGCTTCGCGGTGTCCACTTCTTCACGGCGGACAGCTTCGGGCTTGGCGGCGGCAACCTGCAGAGCCAGATCATGAGCGAAAGTCTTCACATCATCGTTTCCGCGGCTCGCTTCATCAGCAGCCACTTCAACCATAACGCCGACCTTGCCGCCCAGATGGATATAGGTGGACACAACACCGGTGGTCTCGAAGCGGGAGAAACGGCGGACGCTGATCTTTTCGCCGATCGCCACGGTGGCATCGGAAATCAGGTCGGAGATGGTCTTGCTGTTGTCATCCACGAAGGGCTGAGCCAGCAGGGCATCCACATCAGCGGGATTCGCCAGGGCAACATGCTTGGCAACATTGTTCGCGAAATTCACGAAGTTGTCGGTCTTGGCAACGAAGTCGGTTTCACAGTTGACTTCAACGATGGCACCGACGGTGCCGTTTTCATTCACATACTGGGAAACAACGCCTTCGGCGGCAATACGGCTGGCCTTCTTGGCGGCCTGGGACAGTCCCTTTTCACGGAGCCATTCAATGGCTTTCTCCATGTCGCCGTCGCTCTCAACCAGAGCCTTTTTGCAGTCCATCATGCCGGCGCTGGTGCGCTCGCGCAGTTCTTTAACCATTGCGGAAGTAATAGCGGCCATGTTGTTATCTTCCTTTCTTGAATCAGGCTTCGGTAGCGGGGGCTTCTTCTTCGGTCTTTTCGGCTTCTTCGGGCTCGGTCTGCTCGCCCTGCTTGCCTTCCAGGATAGCATCGGCCATCTTGCCGGCAATCAGTTTCACGGCGCGGATAGCATCATCGTTGCCGGGGATCACGTAGTCGATTTCATCGGGATCGCAGTTGGTGTCAACAATACCGACGATCGGGATTCCGAGTGTGCGGGCCTCGGTCACGGCGATGTGTTCCTTGCGGGGGTCCACTACGAACAGCGCGCCGGGGAGCTTCTTCATTTCACGGATACCGCCCAGGTTGGTTTCCAGCTTTTCGCGTTCACGGATCAGCTTGATAACTTCCTTCTTGGGCAGAACTTCGAACTGGCCGTTCTGTTCCATCTTGTCGATCTGGTTCAGACGGTCGATACGGGTGCGGATGGTGCGGAAGTTGGTCAGCATGCCACCCAGCCAGCGGTTGTTCACGAAATACATATTGCAGCGTTTCGCTTCGGACTCGATGGATTCCTGAGCCTGCTTCTTGGTGCCGACAAACAGCACGGTCTTGCCTTCCATCGCGATGTCGCGAATGAAGGTGTAGGCTTCATCAACCTTTTTCACGGTCTTCTGCAGGTCGATGATATAAATGCCGTTGCGCTCAGTGAAAATGTACTGAGCCATTTTGGGGTTCCACCGGCGGGTCTGATGACCGAAGTGCACACCGGCTTCCAGGAGCTGTTTCATGGAAATAACTGCCATTTGGGGTTCCTCCTTGTTTTTTCCACCCTCTACCCATAGGCGACGTGGGACCGCGTACACGGCACAAGTAATCGCAGGGCAAAGGTGCGTAATCGAATGAATTATACCAGACAGGCCGTTGAATTGCAAGGGGTCTGCAAAAGAAAAAACGGCACCGCGCACGGTGCCGTTTTTCACATTCTGCCGAGTGTTTCACCCTCAACCAGCTTACCCGCCACATGAATCTGTGACGGTTCATGCCCGTCTTCGTTCTCAATCGCGTCAAGCACAACGCGGATCGCCTGATGACCGATCTCCCACGCGTCCTGCGAGTAGGTTGTAAGATGCGGCTTCATCATTTCCGTCAGCCTGATTCCGTCAAATCCGACAATGCTCAGATCTTCGGGAATCCGGATACCGCGTGCTTCAAGCACGCCGAGATTGCCCAGGCAGCTGTAGTCATCCGGAAACAGAATACAGGTCGGCGGTACCGGCAGATTCAGCAGTTCCAGCAGCGGCTGCACACAGCGTGCGGGATCATGAAAATGACCCTCCTTTACATAATCCTGCGGCACTTTGATACCGTGCTCCGCGCAGCTTTTGTAAAAGCCCGCCGTACGGCTTCTGGTAACATTTCCGTCCTCACCGTGGATGAACGCGATACGCCGGTGTCCGGCGTTATAAACCGCTTCCACTATCTGCTCCATACTTCGGCGGTTATCGCTGAGCACGCAGTCGCATCCCTCATATTCGTGGTCGATGATCACCGTGGGAATGCTTCCCGTAGCCAGCCGGATCACTTCGGATGAATTGAAGTCGGCCTGAATCACAACAACCCCGTCCAGATTCCGCCGGCGCGCGTGCTCGTAATAATTCAACCGCTCGCCCTTCACGTGTTCCGCTTTATCGGTACGGCTGATGAAAGTCAGGTCGTAACCGTTGACTTCCGCGTTTTCACGCAGTGAATCAAGCAGTACGGAAAAGTACTCGTGATTCATCTTATCTTCATAGAGAATACCGATGTTATTTGATCTGTTCGTTTTCAGCGCGCGTGCCGCCGCGTTCGGATAATAGCCCATCTCGCGTGCAACACGGCAGATTTCCTCTGTCCGGCCGCGGTTTGTATCCGTCAGACCGTTCAGTGCGCGTGAGACCGTCGCTACCGAAACATTGCATGCCTCGGCGATATCCTTCAGTTTGACCACGGTTTCATCTCCGTTTCGCTGCGGATATGCAAATTCCGCAATCGTTTGCAATACCATACTACATCCGTCTTCCGTACTTGTCAACATCTTTTTTGTTGTTTATGGTATTGATTTTAATGTTTTATTTAATGTTTAACAATATAATAAATGGCGGCACATTATGCTGCAATCGTTTTCGTTCTTTGTTTCATATACAGCAGATCAAAAAAACGGTCCGTGCCGAAGCGGCGCGGGCCGTGTAAACGTTGTTTACTTTTCCAGAAAGCGTGACAGGAAATCCCTTGTTTTCAGTTCCTTCGGCGTCTCAAGTACCTGACTCGGAGGACCTTCCTCCACAATGACGCCGTCAGCCATATACACCACGCGGGTGCTCACATCACGGGCAAAGCTCATTTCATGTGTAACCACAAGCATGGTCATATTATCCCGCGCGAGCGATTTCATAACATCCAGAACCTCCCCGACCATCTCCGGATCCAGCGCGGATGTCGGTTCGTCAAACAGAAGGATCTCCGGCTCCATCGCGAGCGCTCTGGCAATCGCGACACGCTGTTTCTGACCGCCGGACATCTGCGCGGGTCTCGCGTTGATATACGGCAGCATGCCGACCTTGTTCAGATAATGCAGCGCGCGTTTGCGTGCTTCATCTTTCCTGCATTTATTCACCCTGATCTGACCCACAAGGCAGTTATCGAGCACGGTCATGTTGTTGAACAGGTTAAAGCTTTGAAATACCATGCCGACCTTCGCGCGGTACTCGTTCGGGTTCACCCTGCCGGAAGTCATATCCTTGCCGTGGAAGAGGATTTCACCGGTTGTGGGTGTTTCCAGCATGTTGATGCAGCGCAGCAGCGTGGATTTTCCGCTGCCGGAGGCGCCGATAATGCTGGTCACATCGCCCGGATTCACATTGAAATCCACATCCTTCAGCACCGCGTGAGAACCGAAGCTTTTGGACAGGTGGCGGATCTCAAGAATCGGTTCACTCATTGTTTCCGCCTCCGATCTCCCTGTTTTTCTCGGCAAACGGCGCTTCACCGTCCGGATAACTGTAGGTACCCGCCGTCATCACAAGCTGATCCGTATTCACAAGCTCATAGTTGCCCTTTCCTTCGAGCTTCTTTTCCAGCTTGCGCAGCAGGAAGGAAGCAACGAGCGTCAGCGTCAGATATCCGACCATTTCCACCATAGCGGACGGGAAGTACTTGAACACGGCACCGGATACCATCTTATGCACCGCGAAGAAATCCTGGAATCCGATAATGAACATGACGGATGTGTCCTTCACGTTGATGATATAGTTGTTGCCGATCTGCGGCATGATATTCCGCAGCGTCTGCGGCAGAATCACATACAGCATGGTCTGCAGATGCGTCATGCCGATCGCCTTCGCGCCCTCGGTCTGCCCTATATCAATGGACATGATGCCGCCGCGTACGGATTCGGCCATATACGCGCCGGTATTGATGGAAACAACGAGAATGCTCACGGTCCAGATATCCGTAAAGCGGACTGCGTTCGCGGTAAAGTACGGCAGACCGTAATAGATGAATACAGCCTGCAGAATCATAGGCGTCCCACGGAAAACTTCCACATAAATACGGATAACGATCCGGATCAGCTTCAGCAGAAAACGCTTGATCCACAGATCCGTCCGCGTGTACGGAATCGTCTGCAGGATAC
The DNA here is from genome assembly GCA_024404245.1 of Clostridia bacterium. GTDB lineage: Bacteria > Bacillota > Clostridia > Christensenellales > Aristaeellaceae > Aristaeella. The sequence continues at coordinate 1,612 of JAKSQH010000071.1, read as the reverse complement.
CGCATGCGAAACCGATCACACAGCCGATCAGTGTCGCGGTCACAGCCAGAAGCAGCGTATTGCCGATACCGGTCAGATACACCATTCCGTATTTGGACCAGATGCTTCCGATATCAAGGATCAGTTGTGATAACATATCAAACTCCTGTGATTACTCGCTCAGAGGCTGAATTTTGATTGCCTCGGCCATCAGCGCGTTGAAATCGTCCGCGGTCTGTGTGCTCAGGTAAGCGTCAATGGCCTCCTTCAGCGCGGTGTTGCCCTTCATCAGGGAAACGCCGATATTGATATCCTCATCGGACACCTGGAAGTCATCTCCGGATCCGGCGAAGTCAAGCAGTTTGAAATCGGGATAGGCGATCAGCGCGCCCTGAGCAGTGGGCATATCGGTGCAGATAAAGTCAACGGTGCCGGATTCCAGCGCCATCAGCATGGCGGGAGCGGATTCGGCCGGAGGCTGAATCTGGGCATCCTTGATCTGCGGCAGGCAGGAATCATACCAGATCGTTCCGCTCTGGCTGGTGCAGGTACCCTTCATTTCGGAAATGCCCTTCGCGTTCGCCAGCGCGCTGTCCTGCTTCGCCAGGCAGACGATGGTGGCATACAGATAGGGGCCGGCGAAATCAACGGCTTCCATACGCTCAGCGGTCATGGACTGACCGGCGATAACAGCGTCAACGGTTCCGGCCTGCACGGCGGGGATCAGGGAATCCCAGTCCAGCTGGGCAACTTCCAGTTTCCATCCGTTGGCTTCGCAGATAGCCTTGGCCATCATCACGTCATAGCCGTTGGCATACAGGTTGGAGTCCTTAATCGGAACAGCGCCGTTGGAATCGTCAGGCTGCGCCCAGTTATACGGAGCATAGGCGCATTCCATGGCAACGGTCAGAACGCCGTCTTCAAGGCCCTTGATCACGGTTGTTTCAGCCGCGGCGGTTTCTTCGGCGGCAGCGGGTTCTTCGGCGGCGGGAGCCTCAGTCGCGGCGGGTTCTTCAGCCGCGGGTGCTTCAGTCGCGGGTTCTTCGGCAACGGGAGCCTCGGTCGCGGCAGGCGCTTCTTCCTTTTTCGCGCAGCCGGCAAGCGTCAGCAGCAATACGGCAGCCAGGATCAGAGCAAGTACTTTCTTCATGTGTGGTTCCTCCTTGTTGTTCGGGTGCATCGCCCCATAATAAATAGAAAAAAGGCGGCGACGCTAATCGCTGCCCATAAACACAAACAAAGGGTTTATCAACAGTGAATAGCGCTCCACGGCGCAAGCGCCGTGACAGTCGGCGGATTGTTCATCCGCCGCCCGAAACTCTTTCCGGACCGTGGAAAGAGAATCTCGGCAGCATCCCCTTTCATCACCGGTCAGTGCCCCGGCCGGGCTCCCGGCGATTACTCTTGTCAGCCGCTCCTCTATTCGATAAGGCAAGCCTTATCATGTGACCATTTTAGGATGTTTTTTCACTTTGTCAAGCGATTTTGGCGAAAAACAACGCAGAAACATTCCCCGAACGTTCGGATTCAAAAATCCGGTTGCTTTTTTTCCGTTTTCTGTGGTATAATGCGACACGCGCCGGAGTGGCGGAATGGCAGACGCGGCGGATTCAAAATCCGTTGCCCTTAAAAG
>JAKSQH010000070.1 GCA_024404245.1 Clostridia bacterium | reverse complement strand
ACTGGACCATCGATCCTTCCATCTATCTGGATTACTCCATCTGCTATGTGAAGGACGCCGCCGATATCTGCTGGCTCAATAACTGATAATTCTGATTGCTGAGCCTCAACTGAAATCTCAATTGAGGACCGGCAGGGTCGGGCATCCGGCGGTTTCCGCCGGATGCCTTTTCCCCTGCCGGGGTCCTGATGAATTTTGAAAGTACCATGTTCTGCCGGAACATGTTCGGAAACGTTCTGCCGGGACCGGCCGGAACGAAACGATAGATAAAATCCACCGAAAAGGATCTTGAGCTTATGGGAAGATACGTACTGAAAAGATGCGTTTACATGGTGGTCGTATTTGTGCTGCTGACATTTCTGCTGTTCAACCTGTATCAACTGATGCCGGCCAACCGCGCGTATACGGACGCCAAGGCCGAAATGCTCGGCCTCAAAAACTCCATCAAGGCTGAAGAACGCGACGCGAAATTCGATGAGCTTTATCTGAAATATCAGCGTAAGTACGGTACGGATACGGATAATACCGTGGTGCTGTATCTGCGCTGGCTGGGTCTGTATCCCTTCTATGACGGAAACTGCAGCGGAATATTCCAGGGTAACTTCGGATATTCCTATGAGCATAACGCGCCGGTGGTTGATGTTGTCGGTCCCGCGATGCGGAACACGGCAATTATCGGTGTGATTACCGAGCTCGCGGTGCTGGCAATCACAATTCCGCTCGGTATTGTGTGCGCCACCAGAAAAAACAGCAAGTTTGACAAGGGAACACAGATTTTCTCCCTGATCGGCTTTTCTACGCCTTCCTTTATTATTTACATTGTGTTCATTGTTTTCTTCTGCTCAATACTGCACTGGTTCCCGGTGAGCGGAATGAAAACACCGGGCTCGAACTATACCGGCTGGGCCGCGGTATGGGATACCCTGTACCACGTGATTCTGCCGACGATCTGCCTGGTGTTCTCCTCACTGGCATCCATCACCAGAATTACGCGCGCGTCCATGATTGACGCTCTGAATCTGGACTGCATCAAAACAGCGAGAGCCAAGGGCTTGCGTGAAAAGGTTGTTGTGTATTCACACGCCTGGCGGAACGCCATGGTTCCCATGGTTTCCATCCTGGTCGGCGGTTTCTTCGGCATTATCTCCGGCGCGATTATCATGGAGAGAATGTTCGGATTCAAGGGAATGGGGCAGCTGTTCTTCAACGCGGTGATCACCGCTGACTATGACCTGATCATGTTCCTTGAAGTGATTTACACTTTCCTCGGCCTGTTCAGCACGCTGGTTACGGACCTGTGCTACGGGCTGGTAGACCCGCGTGTACGCATCAGCAAGTAAGGAGGAGAGAAAACAATGGAAAAGAAAAAAAGCAAGTTTTCCAGTAGAATCTCCGGATGGCTGATCCGCTCTGTACTGGGAATGAAATATGAGGAAAAGTGGCGCGCGAAGCAGCAGGCGAAAAACGGAAACGCTGAGGGCGATGAAGAGAAGAAGCCTGATGACAGCGAACTGATTGTAACGCCGGCGCGGCAGATCTTCGAACGCTTTCTGGAACGCAAGTTCGCGGTGTTTTCCGTGATTGTGGTGCTGTTCATGTTCCTGGTTGTGTTTATCGGACCGCTGTTTATGCCGAAGTATTCCGACAGCTATACAGAGGTCACCCTGAAGAATATGCCGCCCTGCATGAGCATGACCGCCGTACCCGGCGAACTGAAGAATGATATCAAGATGATTGACAGCTACGGCGCGTTTTCCGTAGGTCTGTCCAACAGCGGCAAGGTATATGTGTGGGGTTCCACCGCGGTGGGCGCCACGGGAATCAATCTTGCCGATATTCCGCAGGAAGTGAAGGACGCAAATATCGTGCTGGTGGCTGCCGGTCTGGACCACATCATCGCCTTCGGTGATGACGGCAGGTACTACGGCTGGGGCAGCAACCGCTTCGCGCAGTATGAGCGGACGGAAACCGTGCTTGCGAACCCGAACCTGGAGCCGGTGCCCGAGATCGTTGCCAACGGCGGGATCGATGTGACGCAGATCAAGAAGCTGAAATGCGGCTATCAGGCGACCGCGCTGCTGATGAATGACGGTACCCTGTATATATGGGGCAACAAGCAGGCTTACAGCAATATGGACTGGTTTATCGGGAAGACGAATATCGTGGATATCGACTTCACGCTGAACTACGTTGTGGGTGTTGACACCAAACAGGCCAGCATCAGCGTAGGCGTCAAGGGCCTGTACAACACAGCCAGAACATCCATAACCGGAACCGGCGAGAAGATGATGACCTTCATGAAGGACAAGAAGATCGTCGAGATCGCGGCTTCCACGCAGAGCGTGTGCATGCTGATGGATGACGGTACGATTGCCGTAACGGGTGACTTCCTGGCGGACAGCGTTGATCTGCCGGTACTCGCTGAGGATGAGAAGATCGTCAGCGTTGAATCCGGTAACTATCACTACACCGTGCTGACCGACAAGGGCAATGTGTATTCCTTCGGCGGCGACCATTACTATCAGGCGACGGTACCCGCGAAGATGGGTAAGGCGGCCAAAGTGTATACCGGCGCTTTCCAGTCCTACGCGGTTAATGAGGCCGGTGATCTGATCGGCAGCTGGGGTCTGAAAGGATTCATATTCGGCACGGATGACAAGGGCGCGGATATTTTCCAGCGTGTGATCGCCGGCGGCCGTATTACAATGACGGTCGGTGCCGTGGCTGTTATTATCGAGATTCTGATCGGCGTCAGCCTCGGATGTATCTCCGGATACTTCGGCGGATGGGTGGATATGCTGATCATGCGTATCGCGGAAGTCATCGGCTCCCTGCCGCTTTATCCCTTCATGCTGATTCTGAGCTCACTGCTCGCGCAGGTATCCATGACAACGGACATGAGACTGTTTATGATCATGGTGATTCTGGGCGTGCTGGGCTGGCCCGGATTCGCGAATCTGACCCGTGCCCAGATTCTTGTGGCGCGCGAAAGCGAATATGTGACCGCGGCGCAGGCGATGGGCGTAAAGGAAGGCCGGATTGCCTTCAAGCATATCCTGCCCAATATCTTCTCCGTTATTCTGGTGAACATGACATTGAGCTTCGCGGCGTCCATGCAGACGGAAACGAGCCTGTCCTTCCTGGGATTCGGCGTTAACTATCCGCAGCCCAGCTGGGGCAACATGCTGTCACAGGCCAGCAACGCGACCACCGCGATCAACTTCCCCTGGCAGTGGGTGTTCACATCCGTCATTCTGATTCTGACAACCGTGTGCATTAATACGATCGGCGACACGCTGCGGGATGTTATGGATCCGAAGTCCAGCAACGACAAATAAGGAGGGAGATTGAACAATGGCATTACTTGAAGTGAATGATCTCCACACCTTTTTTACCACCAAGAAGGGCATTGTAAAGGCGGTTAACGGAGTTTCCTATTCGCTGGAAGCGGGAAAGACGATCGGTATCGTAGGTGAATCCGGATCCGGTAAGTCGGTATCCGCGATGAGTATCCTGCAGCTGCTGGACGGAAACGGATATATCGAAAGCGGAAGCATCAAGCTGGAAGGCAGGGAACTGACCACGCTGACCATCAAGGAAATGAACCATATCCGCGGAAATGAAATCTCCGTTATATTCCAGGAACCGATGACCAGCCTGAACCCGGTTTTCAGTGTGGACCGTCAGCTGAGTGAGCCTTTTATGGTGCATCAGGGCATGAACAAAAAGGAAGCCCATGAGCATGCGCTGCAGATGCTGTATGATGTTCAGATTCCTAACCCCGAAGTTGTGATCAAGCAGTATCCGCATCAGCTTTCCGGCGGTATGCGGCAGCGTGTGATGATCGCCATGGCGCTGGCATGCAAACCGAGAATTCTGATTGCCGATGAACCCACCACCGCGCTCGACGTGACCATTCAGGCGCAGATTCTGAAACTGATGAATGATCTGAAAAAATCGACCGGCACGGCGATCATCTTCATCACGCACGATCTGGGCGTAATCAATGAAATGGCGGACGATGTGGCTGTGATGTACTGCGGCCAGGTTGTGGAAAAAGCCCCCGCGAGCCTGATCTTCGGCAAGCCGGATAAGAGTCACCCCTATACGGAGGGACTGATGACCTCCATCCCGCGGCTTGAGAACGACAGCGACCGTCTGGAACCCATACCCGGCGTTGTTCCGCATCCGCTGGCACTGCCGAAGGGATGCAAGTTCGCGCCGAGATGCAAGTACTGCACGAAAAAGTGCATGGAAGAAGAACCGAAGCTGGAACAGGTTGATCAAGATCACCTGATCAGATGCTTTTATCCGGAGATGGAGGTGAGAAACAGTGCAGAACACCAAGAAATTACTGTCAATCACTAATCTGAAAAAGTATTTCCCGGTGGCAAAAACCTCCGTTTTCCAGAAACAGCAGCTGTATGTACGCGCCAATGAGGATATCACGATTGATATCTATGAAGGCGAAACACTGGGTGTTGTGGGTGAATCCGGCTGCGGAAAATCCACGCTCGGCCGTGTGCTGCTGCAGCTGTATCCGCAGACTGCCGGCTGTACGCTGTATTACGGCACCACACTGGACGAGATGGCTCCCTCCTATGTGGAGGATACGCTGAAGAAGGAAAAGAAGTATCGCGCCAAACTGCATAAGGCTCAGACAAAGGCGGCTGAACTGGAAAAACGCGTTGAGGAAGCCGGCGGCGAGGACGGCGCCGATTTCTATCTGCTGCAGAGCGCGAATATTGCCCGCTGCGAAGTGCAGACCTGCATGAGCAATATCGTGAAGGTGATGGGCGGTTTCTTCGCGAAGGATGACGCAGAGGGCATCAGCCTCCTGCGCGAAATCAACCGTGAAAACGCGAAACGGAAAAAGGTCCGGGAACAGCTGAAAGTGCTGAACAACGAACTGGAGCACTTTAAGAGCGAAGCCGAAAACGAAAAAGAAGGCAAGTTTGACGGAAAAATCCGTTCACTGGAGCAGAAAAAGGAAAAAGCCGAAAGTGAACTGAAGAACGTTGAAAGCGTGATTGCCGAACTGAAGACGAAGCTGGATGCCGTAAAAGCCAGATATACCGGTGATCCCGAATTTTCCGAATATGAAAAAATGGCTGACAACGGCATTGACCTTGCGCGGCTGAATTACAGCGAGATGCGCGGCCTGCGCAAAGACCTTCAGATCATTTTCCAGGATCCCTATTCCAGCCTGAATCCCCGCTTTACCGTGGGCCAGATTATTGAGGAAGGTCTTGTAACGCACAACTTCTTCAAGCACGGATCCGCGAAGATGCGCCAGTATATCGTGGACACAATGGAAAAATGCGGCCTGCAGGAGTATATGCTGCACCGCTTCCCGCATCAGTTCTCCGGCGGACAGCGTCAGCGTATCTGCATCGCGCGCGCGCTGGCGGTTCAGCCGAAGTTTGTGGTATGCGACGAGTGTGTGTCCGCGCTGGATGTTTCGATTCAGAGCCAGATTATCAATCTGCTTCAGGAACTGAAGGAACAGCAGCACCTGACCTATATGTTCATTTCGCATGACCTGTCCGTCGTGAAGTTTATCTCCGACCGGATTCTGGTGATGTATCTCGGCAATATTGTTGAACTGGCGGATAAGAAGACGCTGTTTGAGGACCCGAGACATCCTTACACCGTGGCGCTGCTTTCCTCTATTCCGACTACCGACCCGGGTTCCTCCGAAAAGGAAAGGATTATCCTCGAAGGCAACATTCCCAGCCCTGTCAATCCTCCGGAAGGCTGCAAGTTCTGCACGCGCTGCTTTATGGCAACCGAGAAGTGCCGCCGCGTGACGCCGGCCCTGCAGGAGATCGAGCCCGGCCACTTCTGTGCCTGCCATTATCCGGAGCGCAAGCTGGATGAAAACAGGCAGTATCTGTTCAACGCGAAGACAACGAGCGGTGAGAAGAATGCGTAAACGTAAAGAAGAACGCCTGTCCGACCGTGAAGATGAAAACCGGCCGCTGGAGAAACACGATTTTCTCGCGATGTGGCTGGCCGGCATGCTTACGGTGGGACTGCCGGTTCTCCTGATTGTGGCGGTTGTTACCTGTGTACTGCTGCTGCTTTTCGGCCGCGGATAAATATACCGGGAGACGGTGAAACGCCTCCCGGTATTCTTTTCACAGCAAGGAAGGATATTCAAATGAACCCGGAAAAGAAAACGTGGATTCCCGGCGAAAAAACCATGAAATTCGCCGAAATGTATCAGACTGAATCCTATGTGGATGAACACGGCAGAAAGAAAGCACGCCTGCGGTACACCGGCCCGTGGACGGTGCCGCTGGATACCGGCGGAACGGCGCTTGTCAGAATCCGCGCTTGCGGAATCTGCACCTGGCTGATTCTCGCGGTGTTGATCGCGCTGCAATTGTTCCGCCACGCGTCATCCGGCTGCTGGTATACGGCTGTTCCGCTGCTCACGGCGCTTTTTCCGGGCGCGTACGGCGCGCTGGGAAGTATTGATCTGCCGTGGCGGCTGAAGCCGCTGACGCAGGACAGGTATATGCATTCCGTAATCAGAATCTGCCGGTCATCCCTGGCGGTGCTGATTCTGACCGGCGTGACGGCATTGATCTGCGAGCCGGTATACCGTATTGTATCGGGTGACTGGATATTCCTGCGGGAGGATATTCTGTTCCTGATCCTGTGTGTGACCGCAGCAGGTCTGGCCTTCGGCGAAATACGCGTGCTCCGCGGAATGGAGTTCCACGATGTGCCGAATGAACGGTACCGTGACTGAAAAGTGAGGTTTCGCGCGCCGGAATAACGTTCTCCGGTTTGTGCTTGCGCACGGAAACGAAAACAGGTATAATGTAAACAGCGGACTCGTTATTATCATGAGGAGGTTTTGAACATGATCAAAGATATTATGGATCTTGCTAAGGAAAAGATGAGCAAATCCTGCGCGTCCTATCAGCGTGATATGGTCGGTCTGCGTGCCGGCCGCGCGAATCCTCAGCTGCTTGACCGGATCATGGTCGACTATTGGGGAACACCCACACCCATCAATCAGATTGGCAATGTCTCCTCACCTGAACCCCGTTTGCTGGTGATCAGTCCGTGGGAAGCCAAGATGATCCCCCAGATCGAAAAGGCGATTCAGAAGAGCGATCTGGGTCTGAATCCTTCCAATGACGGCAAGGTAATCCGCCTTGTTTTCCCGGAGCTGAACGAGGAACGTCGCCGCGATCTGACCAAGGTCGCTTCAAAAGGCGCCGAGGAAACAAAGGTTGCCATCCGCTCCATCCGCAGGGACGCGATTGAGCAGTTCAGAAAAATGAAGAAGAACAGCGAAATCACCGAGGATGAGCAGCATAAGGCCGAGGAAGATATGCAGAAGATCACTGATAAGGCCATCAAGGATGTTGACGTGATCTACGCGGCGAAAGAAAAGGAAATCATGGAGGTCTGATGACGGATCTGCTTGGACGGCGCCTTGATGAGGTGCTGCCGCTGCTGAAGCAGCAGGGCATTGAACCGGTGATCGTGTATACGACGGCTCCCGGAAAGGAAGAACGTGATGGTTCGCTCCGCGTAATCCGCGTGAAAGGGAATGAACTGACCGTAGCGTGCTTTCCTGACGGTATGCCGGAATGAAACAAAGGAAATATGCGCGGGTTCCTGAAGGAACTTGCGCATTTTTCCGCATAAAGGCGGACAGCATATGTTACTGAAGGATATCAAAAAACTTTTTCCGGGAAAAGGCCCGCGCGAAACCGCGGATTTTGAGAAGCTGCCGAACCATGTGGCGATTATTATGGACGGAAACGGCCGCTGGGCGAAGAAACACAAGCTTTCCGTATCAAAGGGGCACAGGCAGGGCACGGAAACGCTGCGCGAAATCATCCGTCATACGGATGACCTTGGTATCGGCTCACTGAGCCTGTACGCGTTTTCCACGGAAAACTGGAAACGCTCCCCTGAAGAGGTTGCCGCGCTGATGCAGCTGATACTTGACTTCTTCAGAAGCGAGATTGATGAGCTGGACGCGAAAAATGTACGAATCCGCATTATGGGCGATAAGGGCGGACTGCCGGAAAAACAGCGTGACACGCTGATTGAGGCGGAACGCCGCACTGAGAAGAACAGCGGACTGAACCTGAACATCGCCGTAAACTACGGCAGCCGCGCGGAGCTTGTGCTCGCGGCTAAGGAAATCGCGCTGGAGGTAAAAAACGGTGACCTGCAGCTGAACGCGATCACTGAACAGACCATTTCCGATCACCTGTATACCCGCGGGCAGCCGGATGTGGATTTCATGATCAGAACAAGCGGGGAAATGCGTCTGAGCAACTTCATGCTTTATCA
>JAKSQH010000007.1 GCA_024404245.1 Clostridia bacterium | reverse complement strand
ACTTCCTCGACGGGAGTTTCTTCAACGGGAGAAGTTTCCTCCGGAACAATTTCCTGCACGGCGGGAGTTTCTTCCGCAATCACGGGAGCATCCTGAACGGGAAGCTCTTCAGCCGCGTCCGGAGACACCTCAACAGAGGCCGGCTCTTCAACGAGAACCTCCTCCGCGGCAGGAATCTCTTCCACAGGCTGTTCGGCTACGGAAACCGTGCCGACCGGCAATACTGACATTGCCAGCATGATCGCCATGAAGATTGCAACAAGTCTCTTCTGTGCCATTTTTGTTACCTCCGTAATACTTGCAGACATACTGTTCCGGGTGGTCACTAACGGTTATATTTCAGGATACAGACTTTCGATACGCAGATGCGAAAGTTTAGTTATATCCATGTGTATTATATGTTACACGAAACATGTCCGCAGTAAAAATTTCTCTTATGTTGTTATAATATACTATCACATGTTGAAAGTATTTACAAACAGAAAAAGAACAAATATTTTACAAAAATTCGGCAGATTTGTGCGTACATTTTTGTTATATTTTGCAGAAATAAAAAATGATAGTTGTTTCCCGATTTATGCCGGCCGGTGATATACTATATCTTGTATTTACCGCGGTGTGAATGTTGCAGAAGGGATGAAAACCGTATGATCGGAACTGAAAAAAATATTTATTTTCATCTGCCCGGTCTGTTTGAATTCTACGATTTTTACAGCGCCTTTCTGCCGCTGTTTTATGAACACAGGGAATATTTCCGCCCGCGGTGTGAAATCGGTTCAGTCTACGGGGCACCGGCTGATTGCATATGGGGCGGAGGACGTGTCGGTTTCGGGGACGCGGACCCGCGGAAAGTGCTGAACCTTATGAACCGTTACGGGATTTCATCCAGACTGACATTCAGCAATTCATTGCTGACGGAGGAGCATTTGACGGACCGGAAATGCAACACACTCTGCACACTGTTTGAACAGGACGGTGATGTCAGAAACGGTGTTATTGTTCATTCCGACCTGCTGATGAATTTCCTGAGAGAAAAGTATCCCCGGCTGTATCTCGTTTCATCGACCACGAAGGTCCTTACGGAATTCAGCGATTTCCTGAAGGAGACGGAACGTGAGGAATTCGCGTATGTCGTGCCGGACTTCCGGCTGAACAAAGCTTTTGAAAAACTGGCGGGGATGCCCGCCGGGCTGAAGGACAGGACGGAGTTCCTGTGCAATGAGTGCTGTTCGTTTACCTGCGGGGACAGAAAAAAGTGTTACGAGAATGTCAGCCGCAAGAGCCTGGGAGAGGACTGCCCGGACCACATCTGTACGGCACCCGGCGGCAGCAGGGGATACCGTTTTTCGGAAGCTATGAAGAATCCGGGGTTCATCGGAATTGATGATATTTACAATACCTATCTGCCGATGGGCTTTTCGAACTTTAAAATTGAGGGACGCGGACTCGGCAGCGCGCTGATTCTTGAATTCCTGCTGTATTATATGACAAAGCCGGAATATCAGCTGAAGGTCCGTGAGGAAATTTATCTGGACAGTATGCTGGATTTGTTCTGAGCGTATTACACGTGACAGAACACGGAAGTACGGTTGGATAATTAATACAGAAGAAAATGAATGACCGGGGAAACACGGTTGTGTTTCCCCGGTCACGTGTTTATACGCCTTACATTGTAATCTCTTTTTTACCGCTGACCTTGAAGAAGACAGCAAGGGCGATAATGGTGGAGAAGGTAAGGATGGCGGAAATAGCGGAAGCGGGACCGTCATTTCCGCGGATGACCTGGCTGTATATTTCCAGCGTCATGGTTTTGGTGTTGGTCGTATACAGAATAATGGATGTGGAAAGCTCCGTAATAATCATGATCCAGCTGAGAATCGCGCCGGAGATAACACCGGGCATCATCATGGGTGTGGTGACCTTCAGGAAGGTCTTCGCGTTGCTGGCGCCGAGACTGATGGCCGCTTCCTCAATACTGGGAGAGATATTTCTGAGGATTGCCGAGGAGGAACGGATCGTATACGGCAGTCTGCGGATGGTGTAGGACAGGATCATAATGAAGATGCCGCCGGAGAGCAGAAGCGGACGCCGGTTGAACGCGGTCAGCAGGGCGATGCCCAGAATGGAACCCGCCACGGTTTCCGGGAACATGGAGACAACATCCACCGCGGAGTTGAACGGATTGCGCCTGCGTACAACAACGTAGGCGATCATGCAGGCGATGGCGACAATGAAGAAAATGGAGATAAATGCCATAAGGTAGGTCATCCAGATTGAGTGACCGACGGTGTCAAACGCCTCTTTATAACTGCTCAGCGAGAAGCCCGGTACAAAGAGCCGGCCGCTGGTTTTGCGGAATGAGCAGTAGATGACGAATGCCTGCGGCATAATCGCGATACCGACCATCAGATAGCAGAAGATATGCGCGAGCACATTCTTCAGCCCTTTGGCCTGACGCTGCTCTACCGGATGAAGCGCGTTGATTGAGAACACTTTCCGGTTTGAAATGTACTTCTGCAGCAGGAAGATCGCCGTGGTGATCAGGATCGCGATGATGGAAATCGCGGCCGCCAACCCGTCCGAGCCGCCCAGCTCACTGAAGAACTCCTTATAGACAAGCACGGGGAGCGTAATGTAATTCTCGCCGATCAGCATCGGCGTGCCGTAATCCGCGAACGCGCGCATGAATACAAGCAGCGCACCGGCCAGCAGGGTGGGAAGCATCAGGGGCAGCACAACACGGAACATCTTTTTCAATCCTGTGCAGCCGAGGCTCTCACTGGCTTCAATCAGAGAATTGTCCATGTTCTTGAACGCGCCGGAGATGAACATATACACAAGGCTGTAAAGCTGGAAGCTCATGACGATTACACAGCCTTTGAAGCCGTATATGTCACCCAGCTGGATACCGATGTTTGCAAGCAGGTTTGTAACAATGCCGTTACGGCCGCAAAGCTGAATCCACGCGTAAGCGCCGATGAAAGGCGCGGACATGGAGCTGACGAGAATCAGAATCTGCAGCGCTCCGGCAAAACGGATCTTCATGGTGGACATGATGTACGCCATGGGTGTGGCGATCAGTACGGAAACCAGCGTAACCACACCGGAAATCAGCAGGCTGTGCCAGATCGCGTTGCTGTAATAGGCCTTGCTGAAAATTGATTTAAAGTACTCGAGTGTGATCTGCCCGTCCGTGTTTACAACCGCCTGACGCAGAATGGAGAACAGCGGATAAAGCAGGAAGACAAGATAGAACAGAATCGCCAGAACCGTGACCATGGACCATACATCATTTTTGATCAGGATCCAGGCACCGGTGAGAATAATCAGAGCGCCCGCGATGATCAGCGGAATTGAGGCGGGCATGCAGATTCTGTCAAACACGGTGACCTTTGCCAGATAGTCCGTCAGGTTCTTTTTCAGCTTGCCGCTTTCGTTCAGGTTGCGGCCGTTGTAGTCTTCGTCATCCAGCGGCGCGACTTCCTTCCGGCCTGAAGCGTATTCAAGCCATTCTGCAGTGTCAATCTTGCACTTTTTGGCATAGAAATCCGCCTGGCCTTTGCCCATGAGACCGCACGCGATGAACAGCACGCCGAGCGTCAGCAGGATGACGCCGGCAAGCTTGAGCAGGCGCAGCTGCCTTCTGGAGGGCGCATTAATCCGCATCATTGACGACCCCCTTTGTCAGGCTGCGGGTTCCATCGGCATTGAATACGTTAATCTTGTCCTGCTTGAGGGTAAGCGTGATCTGCGTACCGTCCGGAATGATATTGGAGATGGAGGATTCCATGATGATTTCGGCTGTGCTTCCGTCAAACAGCTCAACAAAATAGGTTGTATTCAGACCGAGGAAGATACTTGATCTGACAACCGCGCGGATACCGGGGCCGTTGTCCTCACGGATCACAAACTCTTCCGGACGGACAGAAATCTTGACGCTTCCGCTTTCGGCGTCCGCGGAGAAGTTATCATAGGGCATGACATAATTACCGACGGTCAGCGTGCCGTTTACGGTATCCGCTGTCGCGTCGACCGTGTTGCTGTGACCGATGAAATTCGCCACGAACAGATTCGCCGGCCGCTGATAGATGGACTTCGGCGTGGAAACATGCTGAATCACGCCGGCGTTCATTACGGCGATCCTGTCGGAAACCGCCATGGCTTCCTCCTGATCATGCGTGACGTAGACCGTGGTGATGCCGACGCTGTTCTGCACCTGCCGGATCGCGTTGCGCATCTCAATACGCAGTTTCGCGTCCAGATTGGAAAGCGGCTCGTCCATCAGCAACACATCGGGTTTGATGACGATGGCACGCGCGAGCGCCACGCGCTGCTGCTGACCGCCGGACAGCCTTTCAGGCAGACGGTCGGCGTATTCGGTGATCTTCACGGTATCCAGAATTTCATCCACACGCTTTTTCATGGCGTCTTTCGGAACGCGGCGATTCTTCAGACCGAACTCCACGTTCTGACGGACGGTCATATGCGGGAATACGGCGTAATTCTGGAAAACCATACCGATATTCCTTTTCGCGGGGGGAATATCGTTGATAACCTGATCATTGAAGGAAATGGTGCCGCCCTCAATCGTATTGAAACCGGCGACCATACGCAGAAGTGTGGTCTTTCCGCAGCCGGAAGGACCGAGCAGGGTAAAAAATTCACCTTCCCTGATCTTCAGTGACAAATCCGGAATGATGACATTTTTTCCGTATGCCTTGATGATGTTTTCAAACGTGATCGCGACACTCATGGCCTGCATTCCTTTCTGTATACCGACTGATGATTTGAAAAAGGAGGGCCGGACGGGCCCTCCGTATGGTTGGCGGTAAAATTACTTGTTGACGATGTCACCTACGCGGGTCTTGAGTTCGGCGGTGTGAGCGATCACATACTCGCTGTCTTCGTAGGCCAGAACGATGTCAGCCAGAGGAGTCATAACGTCATTCTGATACTCAACAACACGGATGTTGCGGCTCGTGGTCTGCTCGGCCAGGAACTTCTGAGCGGTCTCGGACAGCATGAAATCGATAAAGGCCTGAGCCTCTTCCAGATGCTCGCAGTTGGTGGGGATACCGATCTGAGCGGGCAGGAAAACGCAACCTTCAACGGGGTAAACGATCTTAACATCCTGGGCGCCGTCCTTGATCATGGTGACGCAGGGATCTTCATAGGTCAGGCCGACAGCGTATTCGCCGTTGATAACTCCCTTGTACACAGCGGAGGAACCGGAAGTGATGGCAACTTCCTGACCGGCAAGCAGCTTTTCGGTGTAGTCCCAGGCGGCAGCGCTCTCGTACTTTTCAGCGGCGGTTTCGCCTTCACCCATCACCAGCAGCCAGTTGGTCAGCTGGCAGAAAGCGGAGGAAGAGGAGGAAGGATCGGCGGAAACGATCTTGCCCTTCAGTTCGGGCTGGAGCAGATCGGCATAGCCGTTCACCTCAACGCCGAGCTCGGCGAGAAGCTTGGTATTGACCAGCAGCACGCTGCCGTCAACGGTGTAGTTGGTGCAGTAACCGAGCTTGTTCTGATAGGCTTCCATCAGGAATTCATCCTGGGAGGAATAGTATTCCTGGAACAGATCGGCATTGGCAACATAGTTGGCCAGGCTGCCGCCGTACATCAGGTCAAAGGAGCAATATTCCTGCTCTTTTTCAGCCTTGATTTTGGCCATGCAGTCACCGGTTCCCAGAGATTCGCTGAGGATTTTGATGCCGGTGGTTTCTTCAAACAGGGGATAGATGGAGCGGAGACCGTCACTGTTGGGGGTGCAGATCCGCAGGACCTTTTCTTCTTCAGCCAGCGCGCAGCTGATGCCGAGAACCAGGCAGATGACCAGAAGCAGGGATACGATCTTTTTCATGGTGGATCCTCCTTCAAAATATGAAAATCGGCGGGAATGAAAACGTTCCCATAAATCATTTAGATCATTATATCAGTAATACATGAAAAAAACAATAGTATTTTGCGGCGACTTTCGTTATCGGAACATCACAAACAATTTCGGTTGAAATACCGGATAAGCGACGGTCCTGACCGGGAGCGGAACGCGAAATTTTCGTGATTGATGCCTGACGGAAACCGCGGTATATCAATTCCGGCCCGCGCGTGATATAATTGTATCAGCTGACAGGAGACAGGAGGAATACAGATGGGTGACAGACATTTTATACGTGTTTTTATACGCAGGCCGGATCACGATACTTATCCGGACGGCCTTGCATTGAGCATTCATATGGCATGCCGTGCCGAAGGCGGTGAGGAAACACTGCTGAACCATAATTACGGGATCCTTTTCGCGACCGGTCTGATTGACGAACAGGACCGGATCAGCCCGAGATCGCTTATTTCACCCGCGATCCGCCCGGAAGAGGACGGCACATGGCTGGTGTTTGCCAAACGGTGCTATGAAAACGGACTGCCGGAGGACAACGCGGACCGTGTACAGGCATGGCGCACGGCAGACTTCTGTGCCTTTGAACCGCTGGGGATGATCGCGCGGCCTGCCGGGCTGTGGTGCGATACGGCGGAGATCAGCGCGCGTATTTACGGGTTGGTCATGGAACGCTGGTCCGATCCGTGCGGGTATCCTTTCCGCGTGGACAGGGAGCTGCCTGCCGGCGTGCCGTATCCGCCGGTGAAGGGATACGGGGATCCGGTACTGCTGTACCGGGAAGGCATGTACTATTTTATCGCCACGAATGACAACCTGAATGATATCGGGCTGTATGTACGCCGCGGAGAGACCATGGAGGAGCTTTTCCGCCCGGACGCCACGGAACATCTGATTCTCGGCGCGGATGAAGAAAAGGGCTTCGTGCAGACATTCTGGGCGCCGGAGTTTCATGAGATCGGCGGTGAACTGTATATTCTGTTTGCCGTGAGCGGGAAAAAGTGGGGACCGCGGTGCCATATGATGAAGCTGAAACCCGGCGGCAATATCACCGATCCGGACGGATGGACGACGCCTGTACCCGTGCTGCGGAAGGACGGGTCACCGCTGACGGATCCGGAAGGCATAACATTGGATATGACCTGCTTCCGTACGGACAGGACGTATGTTGTATGGAGTTACCGGAAGCATATCGGTACGCCGATGGATACCGGATCGATGCTGTATATTGCCACGCTGAACGAAACGGACCCGCGGTATCTGGACAGTGAACCGGTGCTGCTTTCCAGACCGTTGTACGGATGGGAGAACGTCGCGGGTACCATCAATAATGAAGGTCCCTATCCGATTGTGCGGAACGGGGAGGTATATCTGGCCTATTCGGGCGGATCGGCCAACGGGTATACCTATGTTATCGGCATGCTGACCGCGGACGCGTCGGATGATCTGCTGAAGCCGGAAAACTGGCGCAAGTGCGATACGCCTTTTATGAATTTCACTTCCGTACCCGGTGAATACGGGCCCGGTCACAATTCATTCTTCCGGGACGCGGAAGGTGAATGGTGGATCGCTTATCATACGGTAGCATCCTGCCGGGACCATCTGCGCTGCCCGGTTATGCACAGAATACGTTTCGGCGACTGACAGGAAGCCGGCGGGGTTTTCAGGATGCCGCTCAGACCGGACGGCGTACACTTTGAGGAAACAAACTGTGTGTTCGCGTCCAACGCGGTTTGCGCGGAACCCGGACTGGAACTGCTGATGAAGGAGATCGGATCATGAATGTACTGATTCTGGGCGGAAGCGGATTCGTCAGCGGGCATCTGACGCGGGCGGCACTGGATCGGGGGTACGGTGTATGGACCGTAACGCGGGGGACCCGTTCGCAGGATGAGCGGATTCACGTGCTGCACGCCGACCGGAATAACCGGGACGCCATGGCGGCGTTGATTGATACTCTGCCGGTGAAACCGGATGCCGTGCTGGATTGCATCTGCTTTAACGCGGAGCAGGCGGAGCTGGATATGACCCTGTTTGCCGGGGTGACGGACAGAATTGTTGTGATTTCCACCGATTCCGTGTATCATCCGGCGTTCAAGCACTGCCCGCAGGATGAAAACGGAGAGCGCTATCTGACGGACGGCGGTTACGGCGCTAAAAAAAGAGAGATGGAGCTCGCGTTTATCAACAGCTGCCCGCCTTCTTTGAAATGGACGATCTTCCGTCCGGGACATATCTTCGGCCCCGGTTCGGAAGCCGGGTGTTTTCCGGAACAGTCCAGACAGCCGGAGCTGCTTTCCGAATTGCGTGCCGGCAGGCCGATGCGCCTTGTGGGCGGAGGAAAATACCTGATTCATCCGATCTTCGCGGATGATCTCGTTCGGGTGATGCTTGACTGCATACCCAATGAAAAAACTTTCAATCAGCTGTTCTGTATCGGCGGACCGGACGCGGTGCCGAATTTCCGGTACTACGAAATTCTGGGCGAACTGCTCGGTGTGGGTGTCACTTTTGAAACAGTTCCGGAGGAGGGTTACCTTGAGGCGCATCCTGCGAGCAGCGGACATCTGTGCGACCGGCGGTACGATCTTGAAAAGCTGGCAGCGACGGGTATCCGGCTGCCGGACACGCATCTTCGGGAAGGGCTGCGGCTGCAGGTTGAGGATCTGATCGCGCGGGGCAGATGATTCGGGGATCGGTCCGCGGGCCGTCCAAAGGGCTTTGCGATCATACGCAAGCTCAACAGTCGCCGTGAAGAGCAACATAAAAATCCGCGGTGACAAGCACCGCGGATAGGGGTAAACGGTTCAGAATCAGTTGTTCTTGATGTGAACATCCAGCTGATCGAAGGGAACAACGATACCGGCCGCGTCAAAGGCCTTCTGGGCATCGTTCAGGATGGCGAAGTAAGCATCCCAGTATTCGGCGCTGTTGCACCACGCGCGCAGGGTGACCTTCACGCCGCGGCCCGCGCCGTAATCGGTCATACGGGCAAAGGGAGCGGGATCCTTGAGCACGAGCTTCTCTTTGGCGCACGCGTCCAGCAGGGTCGCGCTGACCTTGTCGGGATCGTTTCCGCCGACGGAGAAGTCCAGATCCACACGGCGGAGATCCTTTTCGGAATAGTTGACGATAGTTCCGGAGGACAGGGCGCTGTTGGGCAGATAGACCACTTTGTTGTCAATGGTGATGACTTTGGTGTTGCAGATGCGGATGTCTTCAACGACACCTTCACTGCCCTGCGCGCTGATATAGTCACCGATTTTGAAAGGACGGGTAATCAGCAGCAGCGCGCCGCCGGCGAAGTTTGCCAGCGTGCCGTTCACGGCCAGACCGACGCCGACGCCCAGAGAGGCAATGAGCGCGGAAATGCCGCTGGTTTCGATGCCCAGATAACCGATCAGGCAGACAACAACCAGGACTTTCAGCCCGACGACCACGATGTAGCACAGGGTCTTGCTCAGAGTCTTGTCAAGTTTTTCGTTCTTTTCAACCTTGGCTTTGAGCTTTTTGCCGATCGCGTTGATGATCTTGAAGGTGATCAGCAGGATGATGATCGCGATCACGATTTTGATACCGGTCGTCGTGGCGAAATTGGCGATGGTATTCCATACATCCTGGGCGGCGGCACCGGTTTCAACAAGCTGTTCCGCGGCACCCGCGGCAACAGGGGCGGCGGTGGGAACGGGAGTGGCTACGGCTTCGGCGACTTCTTCTGCAAATGCGATTCCCATGGTTTTCCTCCATATTAACATAAATTCGGTCGCGGATACCGGATCAGCATTCCGCCGGGCGGGATGCTGATCAGACCGTGATCTTGGGGGATATTATACAACGTTTGGTAATGGCATGCAATGATTTTGTATATCTTTTGAACTTTGTATACAATATTTTGTGTTTTTTGCCCGGATATCACGCTGACATATTTACTGAATGACGCGCCCCGGTCATACGCTCGACAAATCAACCACCGGATGATAAACTACATTCCATTATCGGTATTAATCCGGCTACGGTCCGCCGGCGGTGAAACCGGCCGCTTTCCGGATGAAAACGTATTCACGGCATTACACGCGAATCGCTGAGGAGACAGATATATGATCCGCAAATTGATCAAACAGATGCTGACCGCGCAGATTCTGTCCGCGCTGACCGTTTCTCTCTGCCTGCTGATCGACAGCATTATGATCGGTCAGTTTCTCGGAGTGGATGCCATCGCGGCATACGGGCTGGCAAATCCGCTGCTGCTGGTGATCGGCGCCATCGGAACCATGCTGTCCTCCGGGGCACAGGTCTGCTGTTCAAAGTCCGTCGGAAAAGGATCGCCGGAAGAAACCAACAAGGGTTTTTCTTCCATGACATGTATCGCGCTTATCATTTCCGCCGCCTTTCTGCTTTTCTGCATATTACTCAGAAAGCCGCTGGCGTCCCTGCTCGGCGCCGGTACGGAAGGAAAACTCGCGGAGGATACCGCCGACTATATCGCGGGCTTCAGTATCGGCGCGCCCGGATCCATGGGCGCGCTTATCCTGGTTCCTTTTCTGCAGATAGCCGGTCAGAGCGGCCTGCTGATTGCCGCGGTCGCGACCATGACGGTGACGGATGTTGTTCTGGATCTTCTGAACGCGCTGGTTTTTCACGGGGGAATGTTCGGCATGGGGCTGGCTTCCTCCCTCAGCTATTACGCGGCATTGCTGGTCGGCGCTTTCTATTTCTGCTCAAAGAAGTGCGTTTTCCGCTTTTCACTGAAGGATGTACGGACGGAGAAAGTACGTGAGCTGCTTTCCGACGGGGTGCCGACGGTGTTTACAATGGCATCCACGGTAGTCCTGACTTTTGTGCTGAACAAGATTCTGCTGCTGCCGTCCAACGGCGGCAGTATGGCGGTTGCCGCGTTCTCGGTTATCATGACGATTATCAACTCAGCCAATTGCATCAACACCGGTATCGGCGGTGTTTCGCTGACCCTGTCGGCGGTTCTGTTCAGTGAAGAAGACAGAACCGGTCTGAAGGAAATGCTGCGGCTGATGCTTCGGTACGGTCTGATTCTGGGGATATGTGTGGCAGCGGTTCTGCAGTTTGCCGCGCCGTTCTGCGTGCGGCTGTTCCTGCCGGAGGCGGGCAGTTCACAGGATATGGCAATTCTCGGAACTCGTCTGTTCGCGCTTGGGATTATTCCGTGCTGCGTGATCAGCACACTGAAGAACATTTATTACGGAACGGGCCGTGTTGGGCGGACGGAACTGATCTCCACCATGGAGGGAGCGATACTCCCGTCCCTGGCGGCGTGGCTCCTGAGCCTGCCTTTTCATACCGCGGGCGTATGGCTCAGCTATCCCGCGGGGGAGATTCTGGCGATTGCCGGAATCTGGATCGCGGTGTACCGGAAGAGCCGCCGGCTTATTCCTTCCGCGGAAGCGCTGCTGATGCTTCCGGAGGACTTCGGCGTGCCGGCGGAGGATCTGCTGGAACGGGATATACGTACATTGCAGGATGTGACGGACGCGTCAAAAGCGGCTGCCGTGTTTTGTACTGAGCACGGTATCGGAACGACGGTCAGCAACCGGATTGCCCTGTGCATTGAAGAAACGGGCGTTAATACGGTGACTTACGGATTTGAAAAGGAGAAGGACCGCCATCTTTCCGTCCGGTTGCAGCACAAAGGAAACCGGTGGACCCTTCGATTCCGGGATGATTGCAGGGAGTTCAACCCTGTCACCTACGCGGCAAACCGCACTCAGGAAGGCGGCTACGGAATCCGGCTGGTTATGGGAATGGCGGATGAAGTACGTTATACCTACTCAATGAATCTGAACAATCTGACGATTTTTCTGAATGACAAACCGGGAGACTGAGCATGTTCCGCCGCGGAGGCAAACGATAATCCGATGCTTCCGGGAAATTTTCCGATTGTACCGGATGTAAGTATCCGGTATAATGAAGAAAATTTGTCCGAACAATTCATATTACCGGAGGTGCTGTTTCATGGAACGCTGGGAATGCAGAAAATCCACCGCTGCTATCCGCTTTACCGATCCGGCCGGTGAGCCGCTGCGGAACACGAAAGTCCGCGCCGAACTGACAAAGCATGAATTCCTTTTCGGTACCGGCGCTTTTTTTACCGTGCCGATGACGGATCCGGGAACGCCGGCGGCTCAGAAAGAATGGCTCGAAAAGATCTATGATCTGTGGAAATCGACTTTCAATTACGGTACGATGAGCTTCTATCTCGGCCGGTATGAGCCGGAAAAGGGAAAGACAGCCGAAGCTGAAACTCTTCGGGCCGCGGAGCGCATGAAGGCGGACGGGAAGACCATGAAAGGCCACCCGCTGTGCTGGCATACGGTCGCGGCGCCGTGGATGTATGATATGCCGTCGGATGAGGTGCTTGAATACTTCAAATACCGTATCCGCCGGGAGCTGACCGCTTTCCGCGGCAAAATCGGTTTCTGGGATGTAATCAACGAAGTGGTGATCATGCCGGAATTTGTGAATGAGCCGAAAAGTATGCCGCGTATGAATCCGGTGACGCGTATCTGCCGCGAAATGGGACGTGTGCCGCTGGTCAAGGCACTGTTTGACGAAGCGCATGCCGTGGATCCGGAAGCGAAGCTGCTGATCAACGACTTCAATACATCCAAACGGTACAGCCGGCTGGTCGCGGATTGTCTGGACGCCGGTGTCGGGATTGATACCATCGGTATCCAGAGCCATCAGCATCAGGGCTTCTGGGGTATGGAGAAACTGCAGGAAGTGACGGAAAGGTTCGAAAGCTTCGGCCTGCCGATTCACTATACCGAGAATACCTTTGTATCCGGGCATCTGATGCCGCCGGAAATCGTGGACCTGAACGATTATCAGGTACCGGAATGGCCGAGCACGCCGGAAGGTGAGGAGCGGCAGAAGGAGGACCTGAAGACAATGGCGGAATATCTGTTCAGCAGGCCGCTTGTGGAAGGGTTCACAAACTGGAACTTTGAAGACCATCAGTGGCTCGGTGCTCCCAGCGGACTGATTCATTCTGACGGGTCTCCCAAGAAAGCGTTGCTTTGGCTGCGTGATATGCTCGCGACCGAATGGCATACTGATGAAACGATGATGACAGATGAAAACGGGTTCGCGGTGCTGCACGGCTTCCGCGGTGAATACAGGCTGAGCGCCGGTGACGGGAAGACAGCGGCGTTTACACTGAGCAAACAGACCGGGGAGACAACAGTTGCCTTCTGAGCCTGTGAAACGGAATAAAGATCAAAAACAGGGCGGATCACTTCTTCCGATCCGCCCTGTTTTCATCTTTTGATTAAATAACTGTGAAGGTCCGCGTGAGCAGCGGATGATCCGCGTATCCGGCGAAAATCTCAAATTCCCCGGGCTCAATGACAGACTGACCCGAGAAATTCCACAACCGCATACGCTCGGATGATACGGTGAGCCTGACTTCTCCGCTTTCCCCGGGGGCCAGGCTGATTTTCGCGAACGCCGCCAGCTTCTGTACAGGGGTTACAACCGATGAAACCTTGTCATTGATGTACAGCTGTACGATTTCCGTACCGGTACGCTTCCCTGTGTTTGTGAGGCGAACCGTCACGTTCAGATCCTCTCCGGCGCGCAGTACGGTTTTTTCCGGACGGAGTTCATCATATCTGAATTCCGTATAGGTGAGACCGTGACCGAAGCTGTACAGCGGCAGATTGCCGCAATCCATATAATTGGAGCAGTAAGGCTGATACTCATCCTCCGGAACCTGTTTCGGCCGCCCGGTATTGCTGCGCGCGTAGAACAGCGGCAGCTGACCTACGGACTTCGGGAAGGACATTGCCAGCCGGCCGCACGGTTCGGCAACGCCGAACAGCAACTTTGCCACGGCAGTTCCGCCTTCCGTACCCGGCATCCACATTTCCAGAAGGGCGGGGGAAACAGCGTCAATTTCCGTAAGATCGAGCGGTCTGCCGCCGAAGAGAACGACAGCCGTAACCGGGTTCGCTCCGGTGACCCTGCGGACAAGCTCCGCCTGCATGCCGGGCAGTGTGACGGAAGCACGGCTCCTGCCCTCGCCGGAGCATTCCATCTCCTCGCCGACGCACAGTACGACACAGTCCGCGTTTTCAGCGGCGCGTACGGCTTCATTGATCATGGAGCCGTCTTTGTCCCCGATGCGCGCGGAACAGCCTGAAACGGCTGTAATTTCCGCATCCGGCAGCAGGGCGCGGATACCTTCGGCAACCGTGACGGTTTCACTTGTATCGCAATTGCAGCACCACGCGCCGACGATCTCGCGGCTGCTTGCAAAGGGACCGATTACGGCGACTTTTTTCACGGATCCGGCAAAGGGCAGTACACCGTTGTTTTTCAGCAGCACGGCGGATTCGACCGCGGCCTTTTCCGCAAGCGTTCGGTGCTGCCGCACAAGATTGCCGACCGTTTCCGGATCGGCGGACGCGCCGTGGAACGGATCTTCAAACAGGCCGAGATCGTTTTTGACCTTCAGCACGCGCATGGCGGCTGTATTGATCTGCTCCTCGCTGATGAGCCCGTCACGAACCGCTTTTTCCAGATCGGACGCGTAGCAACCGCTCACCATGTCAATATCACAGCCGCAGTTCATGGCAAGCACGGCGGCATGTCGCCTGTTTTCCGCTATGCCCTGGGTGATCAGTTCATCCAGCGCGTTATAGTCGCTGATGACCGTACCGTTAAAGTGCCATTCATCCCTCAGCACTTGATTCATCAGCCAGGGATTCGCGACGGACGGAATACCGTTCAGCGCGTTGAATGAGGGCATAATCATATCCGCCCCCGCGTCAAGGCAGGCTTTATACGCGGGCAGATACCATTCACGCAGGACATGCTCGCTCAACTCCGCCTGATTGTAATCCCTGCCGCCTTCCGGCGCGCCATAGCCGGCATAATGCTTGACGCAGACCGCGAGCGCGTTTTTATCCGTCAGATCCTTTCCGCGGAACCCTTCAACCTGCGCGGCTCCCATGATGCCGGAAAGATACGGATCCTCTCCGCAGGATTCCATGACGCGCCCCCAGCGCGGATCACGCACATGGTCCACCATGGGGGTAAAGGTCAGATGGACACCGCCGGCCGCGGCTTCCGCGGACGCGGCTTTCGCGCATTCCCTGACCAGATCCGGATCAAACGAACCGGCCTGCGCGAGCGGGATCGGAAACGCCGTGCGGTAACCGTGAATCACGTCCATCATGAACAGTAACGGCACGGGGTGTTCTCCGCCGGACATATACTGCTTCTGCAGGCGGATCATCTCATCCGCCGAACTGAAATTCAACACGCTGCCGAAATACTTCATCGCGTCCGCGGACAAACGCAGTGTTTCCGGACCGGTTACTTCGGCGTCCGTCATCGCCAGAGCGGCATAATTCCACTGAACCAGCTGGCCGATCTTTTCAGCCAGACTCATGCTGTCCAGCAGTTCTTTCAATGCTTCCGCTTTCATTTCACTTTCCTCCGTGTGGAGTTGGTTTCACGGTATACCATAATATCCGGCTGTATCTTTGTCAAGAAGAACTCCTGTACGCAGGCAGAACAAACGGAGGGTTGCCATCGGACGGAACGCAGGGTATACTGAATATATGAGTACCCGGGGCAGAGGGAGATGAACGTATGGCATTTGACAAAGCGATGAAGTATCTCGCGGAACGCGGATACGGTGACAGAGTTCAGACTTTTGACGTATCCAGCGCCACTGTTGACCTGGCGGCGGCAGCACTCGGCACTGAGCCGTGCAGGATTGCCAAATCGCTCTCCTTTATGGTGGAAAACAGACCTGTTTTGATTGTCTGCGCGGGTGACGCGAAGATTTCCAACCCGAAATTCAAGGCGCTGTTCCGTGTGAAGGCGAAGATGCTGAACCGGGAGGATGTCGGTACGCTGATCGGTCACGATGTGGGCGGCGTATGTCCTTTCGGCATCAATGACGGGGTTGACGTGTATCTGGACGAATCGTTGAAACGGTTTGATATCATCTATCCCGCGTGCGGGAACGCGGCAAGTGCCGTACGGCTGACGCCGGAGGAACTGGAAAAGCTCGCGTGCCCTGCCGGATGGGTTGATGTGTGCAGTTATGACGGCTGCGCCGCGGTGTGATATTGCACAAAAGGAGCATATTCAGCGGGACGGAGCTTCCGGTAATTCAATTTGGTGAGGTGCGGCAGTGAACAGAATTCTGATTACGGGCGGGACTGTGTTCGTCAGCAGACGTGCTGCGGAGTATTTTATTGACAACGGGTACGAGGTTTATGTGCTGAACAGGAACACCAGGCCGCAGATCCCCGGCGCGCGGTTGATTGAGGCGGACCGTCACAACCTGAAGGACTGCCTGAAAGGCCTGCGGTTTGACGCGGTCGCGGATGTGACGGCATATGACGCGGAGGATGTGAACGATCTGCTGGACGCGCTGGACACATTCGGGAAATATATCCTGATCAGTTCCAGCGCCGTTTATCCGGAAACGGGCGAACAGCCCTTCCGTGAAAACACGCCTACCGGACCGAACAGCATCTGGGGAAAGTACGGTACGAATAAAATCGCCGCGGAAAAGGCGTTGACAGACCGTGTACCGGACGCGTATATCCTGCGGCCTCCGTATCTGTACGGCGCGGGAAACAATGTGTACCGTGAAGCTTTTGTGTTTGACTGCGCTGCCGCCGACCGGCCTTTTTACCTGCCCGGGGACGGGAATATGAAACTGCAGTTCAGCCATGTGTATGATCTGTGCCGACTGATGCGGACGGTTATTGAAACTTCCCCGGCTGAACATATTATCAATACGGGCGATACTGAACCGGTAAGCATACGGGAATGGGTGACTGAATGCTACGCGTGCCTCGGAAAAACACCGGTGTTTGTTCATGTGAATGACGGCCGGGAACAGCGGCAGTATTTTCCGTTCTACAATTATGAGTACCGCCTGGATGTGAGCATACAGAACGCGCTGTGCCCCGCGTCCGTTTTGCCCGAAGAGGGACTGAATGAATGCCTGCGGTGGTACCGCGATCATGAAGCGGAGGTCAGAAAAAAACCGCTGATCGGATATATCGACAGTGAACTGAAACGCTGAGATGACCTTTTCGACAGTATAAACGGGCGACCCGGAAATGATGATCCGGATCGCCCTCTTTTTTTCGCGAAGCGCGTGAATCTGTTTCCATCCGGACAGCGGCGGCAATCAACCGACACCGGTCATTCCGCCGCGTCAGGAAGCTCTATGCTATCCGCGTAGAACGGCATTTCGTCTTCCAGCCGCAGCAGCATCGGACTCCCGCCGGCCGCGGCGCCTGTGTCAATGTTGATCCAGCTTTCCGTACGGATCATTTTCCCCCTGTACTCAGGACCGTAGAGTTGACAGGGCGCAATCCGCTCTGACCGCACTGTGCTCCGGCGGAACGGAAAAACCGTTTGTGGCAAAAAAACAGCTTATTTATATAGAAGGAGCGCATCCGCTGTGGTATACTTATCCATGTTCGGATATATGTGACACGGAGATGGACCGGGTATGAATCGCAGGAAAGATGTTGACATGACGAGCGGAACAATATGGAAACATATTGTGAAGTTTGCTGTTCCGATGATGATCGGTCTGCTGTTTCAGCAGCTGTACAATACGGTGGACGCGGTGGTCGTCGGTAAGTTTGTTGGCAAGGAAGCACTGGCCGCTGTGGGTTGCAACGGGAATATCATCAATGTGCTTGTGGGCACATTTGCCGGGCTGGCGACCGGCGCGAGCGTTGTGGTGTCCCAGACATACGGCGCACACGACAATGAACGCCTGAGCAGAGCGGTGCATACCACAATGACCGTTACGCTGATTCTGTGCGCCGTCGGTACGTTGCTCGGCATCGCGACGGTCAGACCGATGCTGCAGCTGAACGCGACACCGGATGATGTGCTGGCTGACGCGACCGAATACCTCAGAATCTACTTCGCGGGTGTAACAGGCCTGCTGATTTATAACATGGGTACGGGTATCATGCGCGCTGTGGGCGATTCCAGACGACCGCTGTATTTCCTGATTGTGTCGGCTGTTGTCAATACTGTGCTGGATCTGCTGTTTGTGATCAGATTCAACATGGGTGTGCGCGGTGTGGCACTGGCGACGATTATCGCCGAGGCGCTGTCCGCCGTACTGGTGATGATTTCGCTGATGCATACCGACGCGGCGTACGGAATCCGGCTGAAGAAACTCTGCCTGGATAAATCACTGCTGAAAAGCATCTTTGCCGTCGGGCTGCCTTCGGCACTTCAGTCGGCGGTCACATCCTTCAGCAATGTGTTCGTGCAGTCCTACATCAACTTTTTCGGTTCGGCATGTATGGCGGGCTGGACATGCTACGCCAAGGTGGACCCGTTTGTGCTGGTGCCCGTGCAGGCTGTGGCGATGGCTTCCACAACATTCGTGGGGCAGAACTGGGGCGCGGGTGACCGCAAACGCGCGCGCGACGGTGTGACCGTATCCCTGAAGGTTTCCATACTCAGCGCGGTTGTGTTATCGGCAATTGTTTTTATTCTGGCGGAACAGCTGGTATCGCTGTTTACGGATGAGCAGGATGTTATGGAGTTCGGCACATATTTTGTGCGGCGAATTATCCCGTTCTATTTTCTGATATGCACAAACCAGATTTACAGCGGCGCGCTGCGCGGTATCGGCAACTCCAAAACACCGACATTCATTATGCTCGGCAGCTTTGTGGTGTTCCGTCAGATTTATCTGTATATCACGAAACTGCTCAGCGGTTCAAGGTTCTTCGTGGCGCTGGCGTATCCCGTAGGATGGCTGCTGTGCTCGTCACTGCTGTTTGTGTTCTATCGCCGGAGCGCGCTGTTCCGGAAAAAAGACACCGTATCCGGAGAAACGGTTGCCTGCTGAAACGCGGGCCGGTCCCGATACGGGCACGCACGCTCCGCTTCCCGCAGACGGCGCGATTCCAAAGCAGCGGTTTTTCCGCTGCTTTTTGTGCGTGCCCGTTGCATTTCGGCAGGCGATCTGATATCATAAATAGATGAAGATTCAACTAATCATCAACGGAGGTCAAGCTATGGATTTCCGGACACTGAATTTACTGTTCAGATGCGGCATGGATTTCAGCCATGAGAAGATCCATATGAAGGATCTGAGTGATACCGAATGTATGATCTGCTCGTGGATCTCTTCCCATCCTGACTGCTCGCAGGACGAAGTCGCGGTCGCGCTCAGAACGGACAAGACAACCGTGGCAAAGGCAATGCTGACGCTGGAAGCCAAAGGCTGTGTCGAACGGACGCAGGATCAGACGGACAAACGCAGAAAACGGTTGCGGATCACGGACGCCGGGCGCGAAAGGATCGCGGACCTGATGAACATCCACAACGAGTGGCTGGCAGAGGTGCTGAAGTGCCTGTCACCGGAGGAACAGGAACTGTTCGGCAATTGCTGCGAGCGGCTTCTGATCGCGGCCGAACAACTCGACAGAGAAAAAAAGAACGGAGAATAAGCCTATGCATAATTCAAAAACCGGTTCATCCATCGACTCATTCAAAACGGAACGCGTATCGAAAATTGTGATCGGAAACAGTATTCCCGCCTTGATCGCGATGATCATGGTGATGGTATATAACCTCGCGGATACCTTTTTTCTCGGTTTGACGCACAATGACCTGCAGGTGACGGCGGTGTCCTTCGCGACGCCGCTGTTCATGATCTTTATGTCGCTCGGCACACTGTTCGGCGTGGGCGGCACATCGGTGATCTCCCGCGCGCTGGGCGCCGGAGATACGGAACGCGCGAAAAAGACAAGCTCCTTCTGCTTCTGGGCATGCGTCGCGGTGGGCGCGCTGTTTATGGTGCTCCTGTGGGGCTTCCTGGACAAGGTGACGGTGATGCTGGGAGCGGGCGATGAAAGCGCGGGACTGACAAAGGAATATCTCCGTATCGCAATCGGTTGCGGCATCTTCTCCATGATTTCCAATTGTTTTTCAAGCATAGTGCGCACCGAGGGCGAAGCCATGAAAGCAATGACGGGCACGCTGATCGGCAACCTTATTAACATGATCCTGGATCCGGTTTTTATCCTCGGGTTCAAATGGGGCGTTGCCGGCGCGGCGATCGCCACGGTTATCGGTAACGGTGTCGCGGCGCTCTATTATATCCTGTATTTCTTCAACGGGAAAACCGCGCTCAGCATTCATCCGAGGCACTTCTCCGTGAAAAACGGGATCCCGGGCGGGGTTATCGCGGTTGGCGTTTCGGCGTCCCTCGCGAATCTGCTGGTCAGTGTTTCCACCATCGTGGTGAACGCGCAGCTGGCAAAGTATGACGGAGGCGATATGCTGGTTGCCGGGTACGGTGTGACCGCGAAGATCATCATGATCGTGACCCTGATCGGGATCGGCATCGGCAGCGGTGTGCAGCCCTTCATCGGGTATTGCTGGGGCGCGAGGCAGAAGGACAGACTGACGGAAGGCATACGGTTTTCGGCGCTGTTCGGTGTTGTATTCTGCTTTGCCGTGTCCGCGCTTTGCTTTATCTTCGCGGAACCGATCGTGAAAGTGTTCCTGACGGACGTGACCGCGCTGGACGCGGGGGTGCGCTTTTCCCGGATACTGCTGTCCACGGCGTGGCTGATCGGCGCTTTTGCCATCTGTCAGAATACGCTGCAGGCGATCGGCGCGGCGGCGGACGCGCTGCTGGCTTCCGTTTTCCGGCAGGGAATCATCTTTATTCCCGCGGTATTCATCATGCAGGCGCTGATCGGTCTGAACGGCCTGATCTGGGCGCAGCCCGTGGCTGATATCCTTTCGCTCGCACTCGTGATCCTGATGCTCGCGCGCAGGATCCGGAAAGCGGATTTCACCGCTGCGGAAACCGTGAATGAATAACGGATGTTCTGCATGAAACGGAATGAGGTATGCAAAAAGCAGTCCGCAAAGTTCGGACTGCTTTTGTTTGTTTTCGCGTATAGCCGCGGAACGGCAGGCAGGCTCAGCTGCCCGCCGTGATTTCATA
Source organism: Clostridia bacterium (assembly GCA_024404245.1). GTDB lineage: Bacteria > Bacillota > Clostridia > Christensenellales > Aristaeellaceae > Aristaeella. Next base: position 24,632 of record JAKSQH010000007.1, on the reverse strand, counting down.
CGCGGTGTATTCACGGTCAAAAACGTACCCGAGGCTTTCCGCCAGCCGGACGGAAGCCATGTTCATCGCGTCCCAGCTCGGGTACAGACCTTCATCAAGACAGCGAAGGATGAGCGCGGCGGCCGCGGCTGACGCGAGATGCCTGCGCCTTTCACTTTCCACTGTATCCACTTCAATTTCGATGCCTTCCCGGTAACGGGAAAACGATGACGCTCCGGATACGATTCCGCCGTCCTTTACGATGACCATTCCGCGACCGAGACGCAGAAAGCTCTCTTTACTTTCGAAGGAGGATACGAAATCCGCGGTGACCGGACTTTGCAGACACAGATCGTACAGCTCGCTGTCTATCGGACGGATCTCATATCCTGCGGGAATGGCGGAAACCAGCTTTGTCAGGTGATCAGGATCAAAAACCGTATCTTTCCGGATCGCGTAGCGTGTGACACGTTTCGCTTCCGGCTGCGCTTCTTCAATCAGCGCGGACCATGCTTCATCCCGGGGCACGAGAATTGTGAATCCTGCGTGCCTGAGCAGCGCGAGCTCACGGTTCGGCCTGCCGGCCAGGAACACGAAGCAGCTGATTTCGGCAGCCGCGGATACAGGACAGACCGGGTCGGTTACGAGAATTCTGCCCATGACTCCCTGCAGACAGGATTGTATCATGGTTTCATTCCAGCCGCGGAACATCATTTCCGCGGAGGATGTGTCTTTCAGCTCATACAGCATGCGTTCCTCCAGCAGCTGCCGCGTTTCCCGGCGGCGGAATACCGGCATTATATCACGCGGCCGGATCGCCGATCAACAGACGGAAAAATAATTGATTTGACCGCGAGCGGAAAATATGTATAATTTTTGTGAACCTGAAACGGTATTCTCGGATCTGGAAAGGATATACTGACATGGATTATGCCGCGCGTTTATCGGGAGAATTTCATCTGAATCCCGCCCATGTGGGCGCTGTTGTGAAGCTACTGGATGAGGGAAACACCATTCCCTTTATTGCCCGTTACCGGAAAGAAATGACGGGTGCCATGGATGACCAGGTGATCCGTGAAGTGGCGGAACGGCTGGACTATCTGCGCAACATGGACAAGCGCAGGGAAGAGATCGAAACCGCTCTGCGAAATCTGGACGTGCAGGATGAGGCGTTGTACGCGAAGCTCGCGTCCGCCGCCACGATGACCGAACTGGAAGACCTTTACCGGCCTTACCGGCCCAAACGCCGTACACGCGCGATGATCGCCAGGGAAAAGGGACTGGAACCGCTGGCGCAGTGGCTGCTTGAGCAGAAGCCGAAATGCGATGTGCAGGCTGAGGCCGCTAAATATATCGACGCCGAAAAGGGCGTTGAGGACGCGCAGCAGGCGCTGGAAGGCGCCAAGGACATCATTGCCGAGCAGGTCAGCGATGACGCGGCGCTGCGCAAGGATGTACGCGAGCTGCTGATGCGTGAAGCCGTTCTTCGCTCCGTGAAAGCGAAGGATGAGGACAGCGTGTACAGTATGTACTATGATTATAAAGAGCCTGTCGCGACGCTGGTTTCACACCCGCACAGAGTGCTGGCGGTCAACCGCGGCGAACGCGAGGAATTCCTGAAAGTGACCGTGGAGCCGCCTGTTGAAAAATGCGTCGCGCTTGTCCGGAAAAACTATGTCCGTGAGACGGCGGCTTCACTTTTCAACCCCGGAGCGAACGCGCCCGCGAACTCCGCTTTCGCCAAGGCGTTTGCCAAAGCGCTCGCGAATTCCGCGGCTTCGGGTCCGTCCGACGCTTCCGCCTATGTGGAGGAGGCCTGTGATGACGCGTGGGACCGTCTGCTGTATCCGTCCCTTGAGCGTGAGATCCGGAATGAACTGACAGACAGAGCCAACGCGGGCGCGATCAAGGTATTCAGTGATAATCTGCACCAGCTGCTGATGCAGCCGCCGATCAAGGGTAAGGTTACGCTCGGCGTGGACCCGGGCTTCCGCACGGGCTGCAAGCTGGCCGTGATCGATGAGAACGGCAAGGTGCTTGAGACAGGTGTCGGCTATTTCACCCTGCCTATTCATGAAAACAAAAAGGCGGAAGCGGCACGGTTCATTATCGGGTGTGCCCGCAAATACAACATTACGGCGATCGCCATCGGCAACGGCACCGCGAGCCGGGAAAGCGAACAGTTCATTGTATCCCTGCTGCCGCAGCTGCCCGGTGCCGCGTATATGATCGTGAGCGAAGCCGGCGCTTCCGTTTATTCCGCCAGCAAGCTCGGCGCCGCGGAATTCCCGGATTTCGACGTATCCCTGCGAAGCGCTGTCTCCATCGCGCGCCGCATGCAGGATCCGCTGGCGGAGCTGGTGAAGATCGATCCCAAGGCCATCGGTGTGGGGCAGTATCAGCATGACCTGAAACAGAATGAGCTGACCGCGGCGCTGGACGGCGTGGTTGAACAGTGCGTCAATGCCGTGGGTGTGGAGGTATCCACCGCTTCAGCGGAGCTGCTGAGCCATGTGGCGGGTATCGGCCCGGCGCTTGCGAAAAATATTGTGGCTTACCGCGAGGAAAACGGTATTCCGTCCCGCGCGGCACTGAAGAAGGTGCCCAAGCTGGGACCCAAGGCTTACGAACAGTGTGCCGGTTTCCTGCGTGTGAACGGGTCACGGAATCCGCTGGACGCGACAGGCGTGCATCCGGAAAGCTATGACGCGGCGAAAGCGCTGCTGGAGAAGCTGGGCCTGGATGTGAAGGACATCCGGAACGGCGGAATACCGGATGTTGAGATTAAAGCGGAGGCATACGGAAAGGCAAAGCTGGCTGAAGAGATCGGCGTCGGTCTTCCGACCCTGCAGGATATCCTCAGCGAACTGAAAAAGCCCGGCCGGGATCCCCGTGACGATGTGCCCGCACCTGTTCTGCGCAAGGATGTAATGGACATGAAGGACCTGAAGCCGGGCATGGAGCTGACAGGCACCGTGCGTAACGTGATTGACTTCGGTGCCTTCGTGGATATCGGCGTGCATCAGGACGGTCTGGTGCATATCAGCCGCATGGTGAACCGCTTTATCCGCCATCCCTCTGAGGTGGTGAAGGTCGGCGATGTTGTGAAGGTGTGGGTTGTGGAAGTCAATGAACAGAAGAAGCGCATTGCTCTGACCATGCTTCCTCCCAAATCCGGTAACTGAAGACATACGCGAAAAAGGCACCGCAGGGTGCCTTTTCGTATCCGGATAAAAAACGTAGTATATGGAATAATTCAAAAAGAGTATTACAGCGCGTAGCTGATGAGATCCGGCGCGGTTTCCAGACGGCTGATCAGCTCGGGCGCGGTAATGCCGCGGCGGACGCGGAAGGTGATGGTATAGGCGCCCTTTCCGGCTTCGTCGCGGTCCAGCCTGACAGCCGTTGTCTGAAAGTCCTTCTGTTCAACCGCGGCCTGATACCAGCTTTTGAATTCCGGCGTCGCGGCCGCGGTGATATTCACATCATTCTCTGAATACGCGTCGCTGCCGATGCTGAAGTGATGAAACAGCAGCTGAATGCAGACCACGATCGCGATCAGCGTAATACCGATGACATACATCCCCGCGCCGATGGCCATGCCGACCGCCGATGTGGCCCAGATGCCCGCGGCCGTGGTCAGCCCCTTTACGGTGTTGCCGTTACGGAAAATGACACCGATGCCAAGAAAGGAGACACCGCTGACAACCTGAGCGGCGATACGGGCGGCATCCGCGCCGCGGGTGCCCGGAAACAGCGTGCCGTCCGCTCCGGCCAGATCCGCGAAACCGTATTTGGAAATGATCATCAGCAGCGCGGAAGCAGCCGCGATGATACTGTGCGTACGTACACCGGCTTCCTTCATGCGCTTTGTACGCTCGTAACCGACCGCGGCTCCCAGAAAACTGGCAAGCAGAATCCGCAGTATGCATTCAACGGTCAGACTCATGTTTCTTCTCCGAATCCGGGCCGCGCGAGCGCCCGGTTATTTTTTGATCTTCAGGGTTTTCAGGTACGTTTTTCTTTCTTCGGAAACACGGAGGCTTTCGCAGGCCTTCTGAATGGCTTTATTGTGCGTCCACGGATCGAGACGGCGGTTTTCAATATACGGAATCGCCGCGTCCCATTGCTTTGTCAGCGCTTCAGCGAACAGCCAGGCGGTCATGATGTTTACGTAGTATTCATCCGAACGCAGATCAGCCGGCAGATCCAGATATTCGGGCCGGAAGTCCTCATCCAGAAAATTCTCCATCATCACGCGCATGCCGCAGCGGCGTGTATACGGCGCGTCCGATGCAATCCATCGCTGTACTTCCGGCCACAGCTCATTGTGATGCTTCGCGAAGCAGGCCGGGTTCACGGCGTCATTGACCGCCCAGTTGTCGATATACGGCATGAATCTGTCCAGCTCGGCGACACATTCCGGATAGCTTTTGATCCTGTTGATCAATGCCACATGCAGGCAGTTTTCCTCGTGATATTTGTGCGGGAGGGTCGAGAGAAACTCCGGAATCACATAGTCGCTCCCGATTTCCTTCAGTATTTTTTTATATTCGGGCGACCGTATTCCGATGAAGCGCTCCCGCGGCACGGTTGGAATCAGCTTCGCGGAAAAGTCAGCGTATTTCTCATCCCGATGGCTGAACAGAATATCCAGCAATTCCTTATATGTCATCTTTCATATCTCCGGTGTTCGGTATTAATGTGCCGCGCCGGTACGCGCGGCCGGAAACAAAGCAATTATAGAGAAACAGATGAATATATGTCAATATGACGATTTTTACTGATAGCGCCATTGCGGAAATGTGGTAAAATGTATCTATATGATCCGGCGGAGAGGCAGTTCACTGCATACGGAAAAAACGTAAGGAGAATGAAAATGATCAGGGATTTGAAAAACAATACGGTGTCTGATCTTCATGTCGCCTACATCGGCGGCGGTTCACGCGGCTGGGCATGGGGCTTTATGAAGGACCTGGCGATGGACGGGCAGATCTGCGGTACGGTTCATCTGTATGACATTGACCGCGGCGCGGCGGAGCGGAATGAAGTGATCGGCAACAAGATCAGCGCGCACGCGGAAGCAAAGTCCCGCTGGCGGTATGTTGTCAGCGACTCACTGAAGGACGCGCTGACAGGCGCGGATTTTGCGGTGATTTCGATTCTGCCGGGAACGTTTGAGGAAATGCGGCACGATGTGCATATGCCGGAACGCCTCGGTATCTGGCAGCCGGTGGGCGATACGGCGGGCCCGGGCGGGTTTATGAGGGCCATGCGCACAATTCCCATGTATGTGGAGATCGCGGAGGCGATCCGGGATTACGCGCCTGACGCGTGGGTGATCAACTATACAAATCCCATGACGCTGTGCGTGCAGACACTGTATGAGATTTTCCCGCGGGTGAAAGCATTCGGCTGCTGCCATGAGGTGTTCGGAACCCAGAAGCTTCTGTCCGCGATGATCAGGGAGCAGGAAGGCATCGAGGGCATTGACCGCCATGAGATTCATACAACCGTGACCGGCATCAACCACTTCACATGGATCACAAAAGCCAGCTGGCGCGGGATGGACCTGATGCCGATGTACCGGAAATTCGCCGAAAAGTATTATGAAACAGGCTATGATGAGGGCGGGGACAATAACTGGATGAACTCCTCGTTCAACTGCGCGCAGCGTGTCAAGTTTGATCTGTTCCTCAGATACGGGGCGATCGCGGCGGCCGGTGACCGTCATCTGGCGGAGTTTGTACCCCGCTGGTATACCATGACGCCGGAAACCGTACACAGCTGGAAGTTCGGGCTGACAAGCGTGGACTGGCGGGTTGAGGATCTGGCGAAGAGAATGAAACGCAGTGATGATCTGATCAGCGGGCAGGAAGAGATCAGTCTGAACGGCTCCGGCGAGGAGGGCCATCTGCTGCTTAAGGCGCTGCTCGGCCTCGGAGATATCGTATCCAACGTGAATGTTCCGAACCGCGGGCAGGTGCCGGATCTGCCGCTCGGCGCCGTTGTGGAGACAAACGCGCTGTTCGGCTATGACCGGATTGAGCCCGTATACGCGGGACCGACTCCGGACGGTGTGCTTCCGCTTGTATCAAGGCATGTGGAAAACCACCGCAACGCGCTGAAGGCCGCGCTGACCTGTGACCGCGCGCTGGGCTTTACCACCTTTATGAATGATCCGCAGCTCGGCGGAATCGGCTGGGATGACGGTCAGAAACTGTTTGACGATATGCTGGAAGCGCAGCGGAAATATCTGCCGGACGGGTGGTTCAGATAAGCTGACAAACCGGACTTGACAAAAATTCAGGTGCATGCTATCATCAGGCTACTCTTTGCACTGCAAGACATTCCTTAAATGAAATGCAGACAACAGTACAAACTGAGCAGGCGATGATTTTCTGAGGAAAATCGTGGGGCTGGGTTACCGGAGTGTAACAGCGGAAAGCAGACATGCCTTCCGCGGGACAGAATGTATGTTCCGCGGGAGGCGTGTTTTTTCATGCTGTATACGCGGGACACACAATGTAAAGAGAATACATTTTCAGTGAGGTCCCCCCATGAATGAAAACAAAATAATCCGTCGGGTGACGGGCGTCGGCATAGCCGGCAACATTGTGCTTGTGATCTTTAAGCTGTACGCGGGTATCGCGGGCAAATCGGAAGCGATGATTTCGGACGCGGTACACTCTCTGTCCGATGTGTTCGCGACATTTGTGGCCTATATCGGTGTGCGCATTTCACGCCGTGAACCGGACAGCGTGCACCCCTACGGGCATGAAAGATTTGAATGTCTCGCATCGCTTATTCTCGGCCTGATCCTGCTTGGCACCGGTATCGGTATCGGCGGTAACGGTGTGAAGACGATCCTCGCGGGAAACTACGGCGCGCTTGAAAGACCGTCGCTCATTGCCCTGATTGCCGCGATTGTATCCATTGTAACCAAGGAAAGCATGTTCCGGTATACGAGATACTACGCGAGGAAACTGAACTCATCCGCGTTCATGGCTGACGCGTGGCATCACCGCTCGGACGCGTTCTCCTCAATCGGCTCGCTGATCGGCATCGCCGGCGCCATGCTCGGCTGGCCGGTGATGGACGCGATCGCCTGCGTAATCATCTGTGTGCTGATTCTGAAGGTCGCGTATGACATTCTGCGGGACGCGGTATCCAAAATGCTGGATACATCCTGCGGCGAAGAATGGGATAAAGCGATGACGGAATTCATTCTGAAACAACCCGGTGTTGAAAGAGTGGATCTGCTGCAGAGCCGCCGGTTCGGCGACAGGATCTATCTGGACGCGGAAATCGCGGTGGACGGGCAGCTGACGCTGAACAAGGCGCACGAGATTGCCGAAGCGGTGCATGATAATGTGGAGAGGGAATACCCGGAAATCAAGCATATTATGATTCATGAAAACCCGGCCGATTGACGGCCGGGAGTGAATAACCTATCAAAATCCGGCCCGCGTGAAAGAACACGCGGGCCGGCGCGGTTTGTTACGGGCTACCGCCCGAATCTCCGGAAGATCCGGATCAGCGGAATGATGAGCAGGGTACCGAGGATCAGATTGCTCAGACCGTGGATGCAGTCAAACGGGAATCCCGCGACAACCCAGGCTACGGTTGTTTTGAAATTGAAGTGAAAGAGCAGTGCCTGGCTCGGCGCGTACAGAATGCCGAACAGGATGCCGTGCAGACCGCAGACACCTCCGTATATGAACGGCTTTGCCTTTTCCGGCAGGTGCTTCGGCAGGAGCATGACGGCTCCCCAGAGCACGGTCCATACATACAGATAGGGAATCCACCAGGTGTTGAATCCGCCGAAGAGACCTTCCAGCAAAATGTAGGTATACAGGGGATAGAGTGCCTTCCAGCGGTAAACAACCGTGACTGCCGTAATGAAAACACCGACGAGATGAATGTTCGGCAGACTTTCCATCGCTTTTTTTGAAGCGAACATCACTGCCGCCAGCATGCCGAAGACGGCGATTTCTTTTGCTGTGAGCTTTTTCATTCGAACTTCATCATATACCGCGTGCCGTTTTCCGGCGCGACGCCGTCAACGCCGGTCATGGCCATATCACCGTTGATATACAGCCCCCAGTAGTGCCCGTTGATATTGTAGTCAGCCAGAATGCCGCACACGGTTTTTACATACAGACCGTATGCTTCAAAATCACCGCCGATCAGATTCAGCGCGAGCAGAGCGCCGCCCACTGTTTCAGCGTCTGTGCTGATGCTGAACCAGGCTTCATCGCCTTCTTCATTGACGGCGATAAACAGGAATGTTGTCGCGCCTTCGCCGAGCGGGACCGGTTCCTCAGCCGTTCCGCCGGCTGAGAAAGGGATCTGTTCTGTGGCTTCCGCGGTTTCCGCGATGCCGCACACTGCCGCCGCGAGCAGTACGAAGCAAAGGAACAGCGAAAGCAAGGACCTGAAGATAAACTTGCTTTTCATGTTTTTGCGTCTCCTTTACTGTTTTTTCGATGTCCTTCCTCCGGGCAGAACCCGGCGGCGCTCGCGCACAGGAGGAGGATATACGCGGAAATATTCCGGCTTGATCCGATTCCGCCGGCCTTCCCGGAAATGCTTCCAGTGGCCGTTTTCCCGCCCGCGGCGGCGGGTAAGGCGGAATACTTACGGATCATACGGTGACGGGCTCGCACAGGCTTTACACCTGTTTCCTTCCGCAACGGGTATTATATCACAAATACAAACGACAGACAATCGAAGCGTTGAAATACGGGGTGCTGTTATGTATAATACGGTTCAGGCCTGACGGGCCGTATGATCAACCGGAAACCGGGAGCGCTGAAATGATTGAATTCAAAAGCATGTCCGTTGAATCGGCGGGCGCGCGGATGCTGCTGAATGAACTGAATACCACGCTGATTTCCATTATCGGGCATAACGGAACGAAGTATGTGCATTATGAGGAATTCGCGGAGGAACGCGCGGTCTTTATCATCGGTTATGTTGACGGTGAACCCATGTGCTGCGCCGGCTTGCGCCGCGCGGATGACACGACGGCTGAAATCAAGCGGGTATTTGCCCGGAAAAACAAAATCGGTCTCGCGACCATGCTGATGGCCGAGATGGAGCGGATTGCCCGGGAATACGGATACACGCGGGTTCTGCTTGAGTGCAGGGACCGCAATACGCACGCGGTGGAATTCTATCACCGTGTCGGCTATACGGAATGCGCGAAGTACGGCGTGTTTGTGAATGAGGATGACGCCGTATGCATGGATAAATATCTGTGAGACAGAAAGATTTCAGCCCGCGGGACCCCTTCGCGTCATGTTGCTTTGCCCGGTTTTCCGTCCGGTGCCGAAAAAACTCTTGACAGAAAACATCAGGGCTGATATGATTCCATTCCACACGCTTGCGATGATATGCATGTAAGCCTCTGCGAGATTCAATACCGAATCGGCAGGGGCTTTTTTTGCCCCTCTGAAGAAAGGAACAGCACATGACGCAATTACCCAACCACCCGGACGGCAGACGGGAGTATGAACATCTGCAGAGGACCCGTGACGAAATCGACAAAGCAACGCGTGAGACGCGCGCCCTGCTGCATCTTGCCGACGGGGAAGACGCAAGCGTGAAGGTCGACATCTCCTCGGTTGATACGGAAGTTGATCAGCAGATTGCACTGATCCGGCTGGATCATCTTCATAAGCTTGAGCTTGCGGCCGGCCAGGCGTATTTCGCGCATCTGGATTTTCTGCCGGACGGCGAAAAACCGGAAACATGGTATCTCGGTCGCTGGGGCGTGCTGGGGACGAACGCGGATCCTGTGGTTGTGGACTGGCGTTCCCCCGTGGCGAACCTGTATTATTCCGGACAGCTCGGAAGAGTGGACTACGAAGCGCCGGACGGGCGTGTGGCAGGCGAGCTGACGCTCAAACGCATGCTGACCGTGCGTGACAGGGAGCTGATCAGCCTGTTTGACAGCGGCCTTGTGTCACAGGAGGCATATCTGCAGGATGTGCTGGGATCGGTTTCTTCCGACAGGCTGAAGGAAATCGTAACCACGATTCAGGCGGAGCAGAACCGGGTGATCCGGCAGACGCTGAACACCAACCTGATGGTGCAGGGAATCGCCGGCAGCGGCAAGACGACCGTAGCGCTGCACAGGATCGCGTATCTGCTGTACGCGCGTCAGGATGTACTGCATCCTGAAAACATGATGATTTTGGCGCCTAACCCGCTGTTCCTGTCCTATATTTCACAGCTGCTGCCCGACCTGGGTGTGGAACGCGTACGGCAGACAACCTTCGCGGACTGGTGTGTAAAGACCGCGGGTAAGGTTTTTCCGAAGTACCGCGTGTCGGACCGGCTGGAGGAAAACCTGACGATTGACAGCGGGGAGCGTGAGCGGCGTGCGGTGCCGGTGCGGAGGAAGGGTTCTCTGGAAATGCTGAACGCGCTGGACGCGTATCTGGAGGCGTTGCCTGAACGCGTACTGCCGGAAGACGGGCTGATGATGGGTCCGTTTGAAGTGATCGGGCGGAAGGAACTGGAGAATATGTTCCTGGTTCAGTACAGCCATTATCCGGTTCACCGGCGCGCGGAGGAACTGAAAAAACCTGTAAAAAGGCGCGTGACTGCCCTGTGTGATAAGCTGCGCGAACGCTATGAAGCCATGACACAGGACCGGCTGAACATCCTGCTGAATACGATGCCGGACGGACCTGAGCGCCGCGGGAGCGCGACACGGCTTTTCGCCGCGCGCGACAGGCGGTTTGAGGAGATTGAACAGAAGAAAACGGAGTTCCTGAAGCAATGGCCGCGCCTGTTCGTAATCCCGGATCCGGTGGAACTGTATCTGCGGTTTCTGGAACAGTGGGACCGGGAAACCTATGAGGCGACTGCCGGGTATGCCGGCGGAAAGGTTATCCGCGCGGAGGATCTGGCTCCGGTACTGCTGATCTGTGCCGCCGCGTACGGGATAAAGGCGGAACCGATCAAGCATATTGTAGTGGACGAATGTCAGGACCTGAGCCCGTTCCGGCTGGCAGTGCTGAAACGGTATCATCCCACGGCAACGTTTACACTGGTCGGCGACCTGCATCAGGGTATACACGCGGATGAGGGCATCCGTACCTGGGAAAGCTGGACGGAACCGGTATTCGGCGGACAAGGTACCCTGTGCGAGATGAAGGTCAGCTACCGCTCCACGATGGAGATTATGGAACTGGCCGGGAAAACCGCCGCCAGATATCCGATACCCGGCGTATCCGAAGGTGAACCTGTGCTGCGCCACGGCGAAAAGCCGCGGATGATCACTGTGAATACAGAGAACGAACGGATCGGTGAAATTGAAAAGCAGGTGAACGGATACCTGGCGGACGGATATCACAGCATCGCCCTGATTGAGAAAACCCGGAAGCAGGCCGACGCGCTTTACAAAAAGCTGAAGGACAGACTGCCGGTGTGCCTGATGAAGGAAGGCGACAGCGAGTATCACGGCGGTGTGCTGATCTTGCCCGCGTCCATGGTCAAAGGTATGGAGTTTGACTGCGTGGTGCTGTGTGACGCTTCCGCCGCGAATTTCCCGGATGACGAGTTCCATGACCGTGTGCTGTATGTGCTGCTGACACGTCCGCTTCATCGGCTGACCGTGCTGAGCCGCGGCCCTGTGACGGAACTGCTGGAATAACACTGTGAAAAAACGTTTGCAATGCCGGCTTTCAGCATGTATTATGTAAAGAAAGTATACGTGTACGGGAGGAAAACTTATATGGATCCGAACCGTGTAAAGAGAAATGATCTTCTGGCCGAAAAGGTCATCAAAGGGCTGGAATCCCGGAATATGTCCGGATATTACGCGCGGACGAAGGAAGAAGCGCTGGCAAAAGCGCTTGAACTGATTCCGGAAGGCAGCATCGTGACGAAGGGCGGCTCCGTGTCCGTGACCGAAATCGGGCTGGAACAGGCTGTGATTGACGGTAACTATGATTACATCGACCGCGGGAAGGTCGCCGATAAACGCGCGGCGGAGCTGTCCGCCTATCAGGCGGATGTGTATCTCGGCAGCGCCAACGCGATTACGGAGGACGGGGTGCTGGTCAATATTGACGGCAACTCCAACCGTGTATCCGCGTATGCTTACGGACCGAAGAAGCTGGTGCTGATTGTAGGGATGAACAAGGTGACGAAAGATGTCGACCACGCGATGAAGCGCGCGCGCAACGAGGCGGCCGTGATCAACGCGCAGCGTTTCGGGCTGAGCACACCGTGTGCCCGGACAGGATCGTGCATGAACTGCAAAAACCCGGATACAATCTGCTGCCAGTTTCTGATTACCCGTTACGAACGGCATACGGGGCGTGTTCATGTGATTCTGGTCAATGAGGATCTCGGATTCTGAGCATGACGGACATGACAAAAGCGGACGCGCGAGTCCGCTTTTCTTGTGCCCCGGATAACGGGTTATTCAGGCTTATACGGTTTCAATACTTTTCAGATAATCCTCACGCAGGTCAATGAGCTTCGGCAGGGGATCACCCAGCAACGGACGGACGTAGTTCAGGAAGGCTTCCGTTACGCCGTTGCCTTCGTCATTGATATATTCTTCCGGCATCTTGCGCTCAGTCATCATAACATCGCGGATATCCGTAAGGAAGGTTTCACTGCGGTAAGGCGCGTCACTCAGCCGGCGGATGGCAACCATTTTGGCGGTTTCACCGGCGACAACTGCGTCCACGGCGGCACGGCCGCACATTTCAGCTTCATCCCGGTCCACACTGCTCTGCCACGCGATGGAGGCACGGATGCCCAGCCCGGGCTTCTGACTGCGTGTTTTATACTGCAGCTCTTTGGTAATCAGGTTGGCGAGATGAGCGGACACATCGCCGTAGTACACCGCGCGGCCGATCTGCAGTACGGGCGGCACGACCGGCTTGCCGTCTTCAGCGACGAGACCTTCGCTGACAACGATGACACCGCATCCTTTTCTGTCATACAGCGCTTTTACATCCTGCAGGAATTTTTCTTCACTGAATGGACGCTCCGGCAGGTAGATCAGATCCGGCCCCTGACCGTAACTGTCCTTCGCGAGGGCGGACGCCGCGGTGACCCAGCCGGCGTTGCGCCCGAGCGCCTCAACAATCACGATGGTGTGCGGCAGACCGGCAATATCACAGCAAAGCTCGCCGATGGTGCCTGCCATGTAACGGGCGGCGCTGGCGAAACCGGGAGCGTGATCGGTTATGTTCAGGTCATTATCCATCGTTTTCGGGATGCCGATGACATTGATGCCGTCATTCTTAACATGTGCCTGCAGCTTGCCGCAGGTATCCATGGTGCCGTTACCGCCGTTCATCAGCACATAACGGATGTTCCATTTGAGCAGAACCTTTCGCATGGCTTCATATTCATCATTTTCAAGCGCGTCACGGGATGAGCCGATGGCGGAGGAAGGGCTGGACAGCAAACCGCGCAGCTTTTCATCGGGATAATCCGATACATCAAACAGCTGCTCCTTCATCAGACCGCCGGTTCCGCTGACGGCGACATATACTTTATCGATTTCAGACGCGTTCTGCGCCTGCCTGATCGCGCCGTAAAGGGATGAATTGATAACGGCAGTAGGTCCGCCGCCGTGCATGATTACAAGATTACCGCTCATAGCCGGACTCCTTCTCATCGTGGTACCTGTGCATTATACGCCCCGAAACACAGGAATACAACGTTTTCGGACATGTTTTGTGAAAAAAATATCAATTTGAACAATAATAATGAAAATTCAGAACGCGTACGGGATTTTTCGTTCCGGCGGCATCATTTTGGGTTTGACGGCTGTGCTGTAAACGCGATATAATTCTGATAAATGATGAACAGAGATTGCTATAATCCGGCAACCTGATGAACTGAAGCAAGGAGTATGCTGAGATGACGGAAAAAATCCGGCATGCGGCCGGGCAGTATGCCGCGGTCGCGGCGCTGGCCGCGCTGATGGCTTTCAATTACCAGATATTCATTCTGAACAACGCTTTCGCGCCGGCGGGGCTCAACGGTCTGGCGACGATGGCGCAGTATGTGTTTCATTTCAGCATGGGTTATACCACGCTGATTATCAACATCCCGCTCGCGATTCTCGCGTTCCTGTTTGTTGACCGGAAATTCGCCGCGCTCACGACGGTGAACGTGATTGTTTTTTCCGTTGTGCTGCTGCTCCTGCAGAACAATATCATTGATGTGCGCCGCCTCGTTTATCATACGGATGACGGACGGAGCACGCTCCTGGCACCCTTTGCCGCCGGTGTGGTGAACGGCTTTATCTACGGCGAAAGCGTTAAAGCGGGCGGCAGCACGGGCGGAATGGATTTCATATCCGCTTTCATCCACAAAAAGAAGCCCGCCTATTCACTGACGCATATCTCCTTTGTGCTGAATACCGCGGTGGCGTGCATCAGTTATTTCGTATATGATTTCAGCATTGAGCCCGTTATTCTGTGCATTGTCTACTGCTCGCTGACCACCTATACCTCGGACAGAATCCTGCAGGGCGGCAGGAACGCCATACGTGTGGAGATGATCACCGGCCATCCGGATGAAATCACGCAGGAGGTTATTTCCTCCATGCATCACACAACAACCCTGATCCACGCGGAAGGCGGCTTCAGCCATGAAGGCAAAACACTGCTTGTATGCGTGATCAACAAGCACCAGATTACAAAACTGACGGAAATCCTGAAGCGGTATCCTGATACGTTTGCCAGTATATCGCAGGTGACGGATACGGTGGGTAACTTCAAAAGGATCAAAAATTCCTGAACCGTTTTCCGGCGTCGGTACCGGATACGGAGGACGGTATACGGATGACGAATGATAAGATCAACCTGATTTTTGACTGTGACGGCACACTGATTGATTCCTATCCCGCGATTGCCGACGCGACGCGCCGGCTCTTTCTGGCGCACGGTGTCGCGTGCGACGCGGAGGAAATCCGCGGACGGGCGCTGCATACGTGGCTGTCACGGTGTATTGAGGATATCGCGAAGGAGAACGGCCTTGATCCGGAGATGATGCTGCGTGACCTGAGCCGTTTTCCGGAGAACCCGGCGATGATCAGACCGATGCCGCACGCGGACGAACTGCTGCGGTGCGGCCGTTTCCGCTGCTTTGTATATACACACCGCGGACCGGGTTGCAGGGATATTTTCACCGGGCTCGGCATGTCGGACTGCTTTGAGGAGATTGTGGACAGCAGTTACCGTTTTCCGCGAAAACCGGACGGCGCGGGTGTCGGTTATCTGGTGGAAAAATACGGGCTGGACCGGAGCGGAACATACTATGTCGGTGACCGGTCCATTGATATCGAATGCGGGCTGAACGCCGGCACCGGCACGATCTTTCTCAGAAGCAGCGGGCTGGATATCGACTGCTCGCGGGCAAGCTTCGCGGTTGATGATCTGAAGGATATTATCGGGCTGCCGTTTCCGGAGTGAACGACGAAAAACAGATCCGGCGGATACGCTCTAAACGTGTCCGCCGGATTCTTTATATACGGGTTGTTCAGGCTTTCGTAAAGCGGAAAACATTCCAGGAAAGCTTCGGCAGGATTGCCGAACAGATTCCTTTTTCACACACGGTATCCTTTACGCGCACGGGTACGAGCACATTCGGATTCTCAAAGGTGTTGCGCGCTTCAGGATTGTCCGAGAACATGGTGAGGTGTTCTTCAAACCGCCAGCCGGCGAAGCCGCGGGTGTCCAGTGTGAACTCGCCCTCATCCTCCCAGTCCGCGTTCAGAATAAAGACGGCCATCTCCGTGCCGTCCGCGCTGACAGCGGCCGCGGACTGGACATATGCCGCGTTTTCAAAGCCGGCATACTGATTCATGTCATCAATGGCGTAACCTTCCACATTGTAATGATCGCAGTCGGTTACGGCCTGCAGGGAGGTGCCGCCCGCGAAGCGCATCATCTGCGTAAACGGATAATACGCGGCGCCGCGCCATACATGCTCACGGTCCGACGCGCACAGATCTCCGAGCCCGCCGGTGGCGCAACCGATCTTCACGCGGTCCGCGTGGCGCAGCAGCGTCAGCAATACGGTGCAGGTGCCGAGCGTACGCGTCATTTCACCCGCGCCGGCGGGCCATTTACGCATGTCATCCCAGTTGTCCGGATCATGACGCACGTAGGTCTGCTCCGGATCAAACCGGTAGAATGTCTGCTCCGGCATGCGGCCGCACATACCGAGTGAGGCTTTGCCGGCGGGGCGCATCATGGAGCCGTATTCATCAAAGCTGAGCATCATGGTGCGCCTGAGACGGTGCTTCGCTTTTACATAGTCGCACAGACCGATCTCCGTGCGGATATAGTCCTCAAAAGCCTGATATCCGGCCAGCAGACCGGCGATATTTCCGACAGGCGCGGAATGGTAGTGATGCATGGAAATCATATCCACGGTTTCGTAGCATTCCTCCAGTACCTGACGGTCCCAGTCCGGATAATGCGAGAGAAACGGCGAAGAGGAAACACACGCGGCTGTACGGACGGTCGGATCGATGAACTTCATGGCTTTGGAAGTTTCATGCGCGAGAATGCCATATCCGCGCGGATCCTTTTCCCATGAGGCAATCTGCCACGGACCGTCCATTTCGTTGCCGAGATACCATACCTTTACACCGTAGGGTTCCGGATGCCCGTTGGCCGCGCGGAGGTCCGACCACCAGCTGCCGCCGGCAAAGTTGGTATACTCAACGATATCCGCCGCGTCACTCAGCGTGCCCGTGCCGAGGTTAACCGTGTACATCGCTTCAGCTCCGGTCATTTCAGCCCAGCGGAGATACTCGTCGTGCCCGACGTCATTCGGGATGAACTGGTGCCAGGCGAGATCCAGACGAACCTTTCGCTGTTCCTTCGGCCCGATGGAATCCTTCCAGTTCCAGCCGGAGACAAAGTTGCCGCCGGGCAGACGCACGGAAGGAAGCGCCGCGGAACGCAGCCCGTCAATAAAGTCATGCCTGAGCCCCATTTCATCCGCGGTGGGATGCTTCGGGTTATACATGCTTCCGTTGACCATTTTTCCGATCGGTTCCAGAAAAGCGCCGAACAGCTTCGGGGATATTTCACCGATGATGAATGAGGGATGGACGGTGATACGCGATTTTTTCATAAGCAGCTCCTCCGATCCTGATTTACGGCTTTCAGCTTTGTATCTATCATAACCGCCTTCAACAGGGATTGCAATTCATACGCGGGTCAGACACTCAGTTTCTTTTCCATCAGACGCGCTGTCGCGATCCATACGCCGACGCAGATCACCAGCACCGCGGCGCATCTGAGCAGAACCTCCTGCTTCGGAACCAGATTCGCGATCCGGGAGACCAGCTCACCGGTGAGAACCGAAAGCACGATAAAGAGAATGAACGCCAGAAGACCGCCCAGCTTTTTGCCTTTCAGCAGGGATGTGGCAAGCACATCGGCAAAGAACGCGAGAACAACGGTTTCAAGCCAGCTGAGCACGGTCTGGAACACAAACGTGAGTGCTGAGGTGAGATCAATGCTGATTTTGAAACCCGCGGCCTGCTTCAGCATTTCCATCAGATCCTGTATGTCGCTGAGCTTCGGGAATTTGTTCATCAGCAGCTTGCAGTCCAGCAGGCTGATGCCGAAAAACACAAAACCGGCGAGCAGGACGGATATTACAAATTCCAGCACCTTCGCGCCCAGAATCCTGTAATTGGAATTGGGCGTCATGAAAAGCATATAGCCCTGCTTTGAGTTGATATCATGATGCAGCGTCACGATTGAGCGGATACCGATGAAGAACATGCCGATGAAGGAAGCGATCACGACAAGCAGCGTTACGAGCAGCGCGGACTCCTCGTTGCCTTTCAGAAGTTCATACAGAAAGAAACCTTCGAGAACGGCGAACAGGCCCAGCATGATCAGCTTGGCCGTCAGCGTTTTGCGCATTTCATATTTGAACAGTTTCAGCATGATTCCGCCTCCTCTCAGTCCTGACCCGCGTGACCGAATACCTGACGGTAACGGTCCGCAAGGGAGAGCCCTTCATTTTCCTGCATGGCGCTGATGTCTTTCACTTCAATCAATTTGCCTTTGCTGATGAAAACGGCCTTGTCGACAATCGCTTCCAGTTCTTCCACCAGGTGGCTGGAGATAAGAAGCATCTTATCCGGACCGGCAACGTTCAGCACGGCTTCGCGGATATCGTCGCGCGCCAGCAGGTCAATGCCGTTGAACGGTTCATCCAGCATGTAGATCTTCGCGTCACGGGCAAGGTTCACGGCGATTTTCATTTTAGCCGTCATACCGGAGGAAAGCCCGGTGATCTTCGCTTTCGGATCCAGCTCCATCCGCGCGAGCAGCCGGTTGTATTCATCCGCGGAGAAATCCGCGAAGAAATCCGCGTAATATTTACCGGCGTCACGGACAGTCATCCAGCTGTAGAAATATGGCTCTGTGGAAGCGTAGGCGATCTCCGCGCGGCTTTTCAGATTGACGGGTTCGCCGTCATACCATACACTGCCTTCGGTCGGCTTGATCAGCCCGGCCGCCATTTTCATCCATGTGGTCTTGCCGCTTCCGTTGGGACCCAGCATTCCGTAAATATGGCCTTTTTCAAGGCAAAGCGATACATGATCGACAGCGGTGACTGAACCGAATTTCTTGGTCAATTCTCTGCTTTCGAGCATTTGTCTGTCCTCCCGAAAAAATGATTCGGCTGTCCGCCGTAGGCAAACAGCCTGCTTATTATATCATCCGCGCCGGAAAAAGGTCAATTCCGCCCGCGGATCCGGGCGTATACAAAAGCACCGCGAAGCGGTATAATGCCTGTGGAACTGACAGTAAGTATGACCGGCAAATAACAGGAGCGCGCAATGATTTATATCGACCGATTTACACTGCCGATTGATGAAGAGCAGGATATCATGGATGCCGTAATGGCGCGCAACGGGGGTGTACACGGGTATATTGACAACCCGTATCCGTGCCGTGTGTTTCCGGATATGCAGCTGAGTGAGATTTTTTTCAAATCTGTAACGATTTTTTACGGCGGAAACGGATCGGGCAAAAGCACTCTGCTGAACCTGATCGCGGAAAAGGCGGGGCTGAAGCGTATCGCGCCGCGTAACACCGGCGAAACGTTTGACCTGTATGTTGAAAAATGCGGGATGACCGTGGCCGAGGATGATTACGGGGAACGGTGCGCGATTCCGGAGGGAAGCCGGATCATTACCAGTGACGATGTGTTTGACTATATGCTGACCATGCGTACGGGAAACGATGAGATCACTGAGAGCAAGGCCAGGGCGAAAGAGGATTACGCCTCACTGAAATACGGCAGGAACATCCGGTTTACCGGCATGGATGTTTATGAAGAGTACCGGCTGCAGGTGATGAGCCGGAAAAAATCCGTCAGCCGGAGAGACTTTATCCGGGAAACGGCCGGCAGTGAAACGGTGCTGCACAGCAACGGAGAAACCGCCCTGCGGTATTTTGAGGAACGGCTGGAGAATGATACGCTTTACTGCCTGGATGAACCGGAAAACAGCCTGTCACCCAAGCTGCAGCTGGAGCTGGTGAAGATGATCACGGAGATGAGCCGACTGTGCGGCTGTCAGTTTATTATCGCCACCCATTCGCCTTTTCTGCTGGCGATGGACGGCGCGCGTATTATTGACCTGGACAGCCGGCCGGCTCAGTACCGCAACTGGTGGGAGCTGGAAAACTGCCGCATCTATTTTGATTTCTTTGATAAAAACAGGCACCTGTTCAAATAAAGACAGATAAAGGAATCGCTGCCGTAAAAGGCAGCGATTCCGGGTTTCGCGGGAACGTGGTTAACCTGTATATTTTTCAAGCAGCGCGGTCAGTCTGCCGAGTTCATCCGCATTCCGTTAATTTTCCTGTGTGTCTACCCGGATTTCCTCCTCCTGGCGCCGCTCCCAGTATTCTTCCTCGGCGCGTGACGGAGGAATGCGGATATCGTTCAGACATTTGCCGGCGTTCCGCCCCCGGAATTTTTCAATCTCAAGCGGATCCGCCTGCGCGTACCAGTGCAGATAACGCCAGATCATCGCCTGTTCTTTGGAGCATTTATCCTGCTCCTCCAGTGTCCGGATCAGATCGATATCGGAGTCGAAACGCCCTTTTTCATCGGTTGAAAGCGCTCTGCGGAAAGAAATATCCTGCAACTCGGCATTCGTGAACGCGTCAAACAGGCTGACCGCGTTTTCATAAAAATGCAGACGCCCAGATCTTTTGACCAGAGAGTGGAAGCGCGTGCTTCTGTCCCTTACGTTGCGGACGAGGATTTCGATTACCGGACAGCCGCCGATTCTGCCGCATACATTACTGCTGCGGGTTATGCCCGTACGGATACTTTCCACTTTCAGCCTTCTCATGGTATTGCCCTCCGGTATCGCTGCCGTTTGCCGGCAGCACGGCACGTGACGGATTCCGGGAGAATCCCGGAACCGAACTTTTAGGGTCCACTATTCGCTTTCATGGAGCTGTACTCCTGCATGATTTTCCTTTAAAAAACACGAATAACCGAATATATATGCAGATATAACCGAAAAACCGAATAAATATCAAATTTCCAATAACCGGGGAGTTAAAAGATACCGTCGTCCTCCTCTTCCTCCCACAACTCCTCTTCCTCACGCCGCTCAAGGTACTCCTCTTCCGCGTCCGTGGAGGGAATGATCATGCTGTTCAGATACAGGCCGGCGTTGCGTTGCATGAAGGCGCGCAGATCAGACGGATCGGCCTGCAGACAGTAATACAGGAACTTCCGCTTCGCTTCTTCATCGGAAGACGGGATAAATCCTTCCTCCAGATCCTCATATAGCTCCGCGGCATCCTGATACTTCGCGATTTCGTGCCGTGCCAGCAACAGACGGAAATCCGCGGTTTGTTTCGCGGTTTCGGTAAACCCCTCGAATACGCTGACCGGTGTTTCATAAAAGCATATCATATCGAACAGCTCCACCGCGGTGCAGAAGGTGACCGTGCCGGTGTCTGTGTCCCGGATCGCGGCTTCGGCAACCGGATGCCCCTCGATCGGTCCGCAGACCCGGCTGCCGGCGGTGATGCCGCAGCGGATACTGTCCACAAACAGTCTGCTCATTTTCTCATACTCCTTTATCAGCCGCACGGTGTTTGATAGCCGCGCGGAAAGCAATGACGGTGTATCAGCCGTACGGCATCAATATAGCACGGGTAACTTACAGGGGCAATAAATATATGAAAAATGTTTTTCCGTACGGTTTCTATTGATAATCCGGCATATTTGTTGTATATTGTTTTCAGCTTTGATCCCAAATAAATATCGGAGGGCAGAAGGATGAATAACGTATTGTTTTTCCTGCAGCAAAACTGGTACTGGGTACTGATCGGTATTGTCGTGTTTATTATTCTGGTCAAGTTTATCCCCAGATACAAAATCGCTTCACCCGATACGGCGCTGATCATTTCCGGTCTGATCCGCCGTAACTATAAGGTACGTAACCCTGACGGAACCGTACAGGTAAAGAAATTCGGCTACCGCATTGTACGCGGCGGCGCGACCTTCTGGATCCCCGCGATCGAGAAGATCGACCAGCTGGATATGTGCCTGACGCAGGTGGATATCAAAACAGCCCAGCCCGTGCCGACCGCCGAGTATATCTCCGTGCTGGTTGACGCCGTGGCGAATATCAAGATCGGTTCGGATGACCTTTCCATCGCGACGGCGGCCGAGCAGCTGCTGCACTATGACAGCAACCAGATCAAGGCTCTGGCGAAGGACGTTCTGGAAGGTAACATGCGTGAGATCATCGGTCAGATGACCATCGCCGAACTGGTGCAGAACCGTGACAAGTTCGCCCAGGAATCCATCAAGGCCGCTATGATGGACATGAGCAACATGGGTCTTGAGATTATCAACCTGACGATCCAGAACTTCTCCGATAAAGACGGCAACGTGATTGACACCATGGCCGCCAGAAACGTGGCTGAGAAGGAACAGGACAAGCGTGTTGCCGAGGCCGCGGCAGAAAAGGAATCCCGCTTTGCCGAGATGGAAGCGGAAAAAGAAATCGCCCGTCAGCAGCGTGACCTTGAGGTGCAGAAGGCTTCCTTCAAACAGGAAACCGACGAAGCGAAAGCCAGGGCTGACAAGGCGTATGAAATTGAGCAGGAACGTATCCGCAAGACCTATGAAGAGGAACACGCCGCTGCCGAGCTGACCCGCCTGGAGAAAGAAACCGACCTGAAGCGTCAGCAGGTTGAAATCGAGCGTGAAAAGCTGAACGTTGAGATCCGTGAAAAGGCACAGGCGAACAGAGACCGTGAAATGGCTGAGGCTGACGCGCGCAAGTACCGCGCTCAGGCGGAAGCCGATGCCGCCCTGTATGCCGCGCAGAAGGAAGCTGAGGCTATCCGTATGAAGGGCGAAGCGGAAGCCGACGCCATGCGCATGAAAGCGGAAGCCATGCAGAAATACGGCCAGGCCGCGATGATGGATATGATCGTTGACAAGCTGCCTGAAATGGCCAGAGCCGTTGCGGAGCCTCTGAGCAAGACCGACAAGATTATCCTCTTCGGTGAGGGCGGAGCCACCTCCATGGCGAAGGATACCGCCGGCACGATGCTGCAGACCTTTGAAGCTGTGAAGCAGGCTGTGGGTCTGGATATCCCGCAGGCGATCCGCAATGTGACCACCGGCGGCCTTGTAGGCAAGGCTGAAGGCGGAGTGGCCGAAACAACGGAAGAGTAAACGGAAAACGAATCAAATAATAAGGGGCGTCCGCGGAACCGCGGACGCCCTATATCAACTCACGGGCCGCTTTTCCGCGGCCTTTTTCTTTTAAAAAAGCTTTTTGAGACGCTTTTTAAGCGCGAGGCTGATCGGAATGCCGAGCACCAGCATCACAAACGAATCCAGAATCCACGCGACCAGCGCGGTCGGGATTTTCACGGCCGGCGCGAGCCCGTAAAGAACGCAGTCAATCACTGTTTTGACCGCGACGCCCGCGAGCATGGACAGGATGACAACCGCGGCCGCTTTCAGCCAGAACCTTGCCGGCGGGGTATACGGTGTGCTGACCAGAACACGGCCGCAGGCAAACCCGACGATTGCGTTCATCGCGATCCACCCGAAGGCGATACCGCGCTGGCTCATCAGCATGCTTTCGATCAGTACGCCGCAGGCGCCGATGAACGCGGCGGGGAACGCGCCCAGATATACCGCGCCCACCGCGAGCGCGATATAGCCGAGATCCAGCTTGATATTTCCCGCCACCGGGATCTTCAGCAAAGCCGAAAGGACAAAATAGAGCGCGGTAAGCATCCCGATAACCGTGATTTTCCGGGTCTTCTTCATAATGTCTCCTTACTGCCGAAAACGCGGTATATGTTGCCGTGCCCGCGTTGATTTTCATAAACCCACCCTTATATCATACACTTTTTTTGCCGGCTAACAAGCCTGATATCCGTGATTCGGGCTGTATCCCCGCTGAAAGGCGCGGAGCTGTTCCGGACCGTGGAAACGGGTAAACCTTAGGATGGGTATACAACGCGCGTTTGCGTTCTGTATTCGCGTGAAATGAAGAACCGGCGCGAAACCGCGGGGTGTCAAACATATAATCTACTTCAACTTTCAGCCGATTCCCGCAGTAGATCAATATGATCCTGCCGATCAGCGGCCTTACCTCCACCCGGATCACAGTGACCGGTATCTGAATTCACCGTGTCATGCTATCTGAGGAGGACCAGAGATTCAGTTGTTGCAAAAACTGCAACAACTGCCAGAAAACCTATATAGTGAACTGTTGATGAATTTCTTTCAGGAATCACTCTGGCCGGTATGTAGCGCAGTGTGAGCAGCTTTTTGTTTTGAAAAGTATCCGCAAAAAGCAAGAAAATGCGGATCATTCTCCTAATTCTCCTGTTGAATTAGCCAGCGATCTCCGATATAATTTAGATGAACATCCGCAAAAAGGAACATTTTGCGGATGTAAATAAAAGTAATAAGGATGAACGTCATGCTGATGTCAAGAGATGATTGCTTAAGGCGTTACGGTTCTGATTACCTGACTGCACAGCAGATCAAAGCAGGACAGCTTTTTCAGATTGAGAAAGGCGTATACTCCGATCAGGAGTGTGTGCCGGAACAAGCGGTGATTGCTTTCAAATATCCTAAAGCGATTATGACGATGACGAGCGCATTCTATCATCATGGCTTGACGGATGTGATACCGGATAAGTTTGACCTTGCTACAGACCGGGACGCGGCTAAGATCAGAGATTCACGCGTTCATCAGTATTTCATGCCCCACGACTTCTGTGAGGACGGCGCGGAGCTGGCTGATGCGCAGGGCTATCCGATTCGCGTATACAATCGTGAAAGGATGCTGATTGAACTTCTGAGGAACAAAGCCACCATACCCTTTGATCTGTACAAGGAAATTCTTCTCAATTACCGAAAATTATTGCCGCAGCTGGATATACAAAAGATTCAGGATTACGCCATGGCTTCACCCAAGAGTAATATGGTCATGAATGCTCTCCAAATGGAGGTAATGTAATGATTCGCCTGATCACATTGATTGACGAAGTACGTCAGGAAGGTTATAACGAAGCAAATGCCGAAGCACGTGTCTGCCAGGACATTGTGCTCAA
>JAKSQH010000069.1 GCA_024404245.1 Clostridia bacterium | reverse complement strand
CTGTCCCCGGTCGGCGGCAGCAGGTTTTCCGGTCTCACAAAAACCATACCCCGCTGAACAGGACTGTAGGAAACAACGGTGCCCTCCTTGGGCGCGTGGATCATCTGCCCGTCTCCGGCGTAGATGCCGCAATGCTGAGTGCTTACACAGATATCGCCCGGCTGTGGCTCACTGACACGCGGCCAGCCCAGAAAGGTGAATGTGGTGCCTATTATCGCGTGTACGCCTGTCACGCAATAGCTGACCAGTCCGCAGGCGTCATAGCTGTCCGGCCCGGGTCTGCCCCATTCATACGGTTTGCCGAGCTCCGCCACCGCCCTCTTCAGCACCGCTTCCCCGTCATACGCGTTCGCGAAGCCGGTCTGTACCGCGGAAAAAACAAGCAACACAGCCAGGAACAGACAACACATCTTTTTCATTCAGTTTCATCCTCCTCAGGTACACGGGATTATCAGTCACACTTATCGTAAACACATGAAACTCAGAAACCGACAATGCGCCGGTCACAATTCTTCTTTTCCCTTTCGTTGTTACGCGGCGTTCCCGCGAAAATTGCCGGGCAGGTTTCAATACCTGCCCGGCAATTATATCATTTACAGGTTTCTGCGGCAATCGTCAGGAATTCGTAATTTTCCAAACATACAGTATCCGGTTGAAAAGCTGTCATCCCCGACGCAGCCAGACCGTCATTTCGTTCAGTCCGCGATTTGCCCAGGCGTAATATGGGATGAGGCGGATGTTTGTTTTTTCTTTGTCAGGTATATCATTGCCGTAAAGCTCCCCGCCGGGTTTTTCACGGAAACCTTCGGCCTCCAGCGGAATCACACCGTTCAGGAGGTTCGGATCATAAGGCAGTTCCGTTATCGCCCCGTCATCCGGCAGAATCAGCGCGGACAGACCGTCTCCGTTATCCACGCCCTCCGCGCAGTAGATCACGGGACCTCTGGCGATGGCAACCTTTCCCGCGCAGTCACGCACACCGGGGTCGGGATAAAGACGCGTGATTAACATATCCCCGGTAATTTCCAGTGTATCTCCCGGTTCCCAGTCCCTTTCCAGTTCCAGATATCCATTTTTAACCGGAAGTGAGACCGTTTCCCCGTTCATTGAAGTCTGAATATTGCCGACCCTCTTCGGAACACGCGCGCGCAGCGTAAACCTTTTCTGCCGCACTTCCCGCACGGTGAAACGCAAGTACGCCTGCCGGGGATATCCGCTTTCGGTCACGATTTTTGCCTGCGGCAGATCCGCCTCACTGCCGATCCACAGATGGGCGCTGACCCGTTGACCGTTCACACTCCACAGATATCCGCCCAGCGAAGAGATCAGCCGTGCGAGATTGGGCGGACAGCATGCGCAGGCGTACCATTCCGGACGCAGGGGCAACACATGCTCATATCCCGGCACTTTGCCGGATATTTCCGGATCCACGGATAACGGATTCACATAGAAGAACCGGGTTCCGTCCAGCTGCATGCCCGCGAGCGCGGCGTTATACAGCTCCAGTTCCATCAGATCGCCGTATTCCGGATCATCATCAAGTGTAAGCATCCGCGAAGCGAAAAAGGTCATGGCCACGGAAGCGCATGTCTCGCCGTAGCAACGGTCCGCCGGCAGGTCCATATCAACGGTAAAAGCCTCGTGACGGCCGGTGGAGCCAACCGCGCCGGTCACATAAATCTGCTTGCGCCGGATATGCTCCGCCATGCGGACACACGCCGCGCGCATGGATTCATCCCCTGTTTCGTCCGCCGCGCGTGCCATGGCGGTAAGCATATACAGTTGCCGCACAGCGTGCCCTCTGGCACGGGTCTGCTCCCGCACGGGCACATCGGTCTGATTGTACTCGTGATCCTCCGGCGGGATATCATACCCCCCGTAATGGCGTCCCGGATGCGCGGGTGTGTTTTTCATGAACCAGTCCGGATCCTGCCCGCGCCTGTCCAGAAAGCGAATTGCCATATCGAGGTATTCCCGGTTCCCGGTGACCTCATACATCCGTTCCAGACCGATTTCTATCTCCTGATGGCCGGGTATTCCCTCGCGGTCCCGGAAGCATTCCACAATGTGATCCGCCAGACGGATACCGACCCGCAGCAGTTCCTTTTTGCCGGCCACCTGCGCCATAGCCGCCGCCGCTTCCAGCAGATGCCCGGCGCAGTACAGCTCATGGCATTCCAGCAGGTTCGCCCAGCGGTTTTCCGGCTCCTTCACGGTGAAATAGGTATTCAGATAACCGTCTTCCTGCTGTGCCCGCGCAATAAGCGTCACCATGTCATCCACGCGTTTTTCCAATGCCGGGTCAGGCTTCAGATATAAGGAATAGGCAGCGGCTTCCAGCCATTTCGCCACATCCGAATCCTGAAAGACCATGCCGTAGAATTCGCCCTGTTCTTCCCCCGCCGCCATGCGGAAATTGCTCACAGCGTGGGATTTTTCAGCTCCCGGCACCTCATCCCGCAGAATCTTTTCCATATAAGGTATGGTCACATCGGTCATCAGGCGCTGACGGGCGGACCAGAATTCATCCAGAACGCGTACCCTGTTCATCGGTAACAATCTGTCACGCATGCCTTCTTCCTCCGTCAGTTCTTCATGCCCGTCATCACGATACCTTCAACAAAGTATCGCTGACCGATGAGGTAAAACACGATACCCGGGATAAAGGACAGGCATGTGGCACACATAATGCTGGACCAGTCATCATTGAAAGAGCCTTTAAAGATGTTCAGTCCCAGCGTCAGCGTGTATCTGTCCCGCCGTGTGATATAGGTCACCTGTTGCAGCAGATCATTCCACATTTCAATGAATTTCAGCAGTCCTACCACGATCATAGCGGATTTTATGGCCGGCACGATGATGAAAACAAGGATGCGGAAGTAACCGCAGCCGTCAATCGTAGCGGCTTCATCCAGTTCCCGCGGCACTGTTTTGATAAATTGCCGGATCAGGAAAATATTGAAAGCGCCGCCTCCGCAGAAATGCGGCAGAATCAACGGCCAGTAGGTGTTAACCAGACCAATTTTGGCCCACATTACGAAAAGCGGGACCAGTGTGACCATGGATGGCAGCAGCATGGAGCCTACGCAAAGGGTAAACAGGAATTTCTTGCCCCGGAAGCGAAGCCGCGCGAAGGCATAACCGCCCATGGTAGCCGTAATCACCGCGCCGATCACTGAAGGAACGAGCACCTTCATTGTATTGCCCAGAAAATGCCAGTAATCAAAGGATTGCAGCGTCGCGGAATAGTTCTCCCATCGCCAGGCCGGCGGTGTGAACGCGGGCGGATAAGCATACAGCTCGGCATTGGACATGAGTGAAGAACGGAAGATCCAGTAGATCGGAAACATAACAATCACGGCCAGCAGCACCAGCAGAATGAAGCAGGTCACATTCCATATCTTTTCTCTTCTTTTTCCGGAGCGCGCGCGGGAGCGGCCTCGTCTTTCTATTCCGGCGATCATTCCTTATCATCTCCTTCATAAAAGATCCAGCCGTTGCTGGTGGAAAACAGGATTGCCGTAAAAATGGCGATCAGGATGAACAGGATCACCGCGATGGCGCTGCCATAGCCGTACTGATGCGAATTAAACGCTTTGTTGTACAGCATATAGCACATGTAATAGCTGCCTGTGCCCGGTCCGCCTTTTGTAAGTGACAGCGCCGGTGTGATGACCTGCAGATTGGTCACCAGGCTCATAAGCAGGTTATAGAAGATAATGGGGGTCATGCACGGAATGGTGATATGGATCAACCGGTGAAAGCCGTTGGCTCCGTCCACCTCCGCCGCCTCATGATAGACACGGGGTACATTCTGCAAGCCTGCCAGAAAAATCACAATCAGATTCCCGCTCAGCCATACGGCGATGAGTGCCAGAGAGGGAGTGACCATCAGGCTGTCATCCAAAAATTTGATTCTGTTGCCTCCGGCCATGGTGATCACATAATTCAGAAAACCGTAGTTGTAGTCAAACAGCCATTTCCACCCCAGATAGACCGCCATCGCCGGCAGCACATAGGGCAGGTAAAAAACGCCGCGGAAGAAACCGCGCGCCGGGATCTTCCGGTTCAGCAGCATAGCCACAATCAGGGAAAAGATCATACACCCCAGCACGGATAAACCGGCGTATTTCAGTGTGGACAGCAGAGAGCCGTAGAACTTGCTGTCATTGGTAAAAAGCTTTACATAGTTGTCAAACCCGATGAATTTCATATTTCCCAGTCCGTTCCAGCTGAACAGGCTAAGGGCAAAAGAGGCGATCATGGGAAGGTATGTGATGCATACCAGGCCGATGACGGAAGGCAGCATGCAGATATAAGCCGCCCGGCTTTCAGCTTTGTTATATTTGCTTTTTCTTTTAATAACTTTCTCCATGCCGATTCCTCCCGGATGTGATTTACAGGAACGGGGGACGCCAAGGGCGTCCCCCGTTGTCATGTGTACCCCGGATTATTCCATTGAAATGGCTTCCACCATCTCTTCGTAAATACCGTTGATGGCTTCTTCCGCGGTCTTTTCACCGGACCATACGGGCTGCAGGGCGGTGAAGAGGATTTCATTGGTGGTGATCTGCGTGTTGGGTGTGAAGTACCAGCAGGCGGGCTTGGCGTAATTCATGGTGTAGTCCACCAGAACCTTTTTGGCGGTCTCGATATCCTTGAAAGGATACGCGTCATTGCCAAGCCATTCCTTCATGCCTTCTTCGGTGTAATAGTATTCGCTCTTGGGCATCCAGATACCTGTCAGCACCAGGGAATCCCAGCTGCTCTCTTCACGGGTGTACCACTTCACAAATTCATAGGCTTCCGCCTGATGCTTGCCCGCGAACACACCGGTCAGGCCGGAGGTGCAGGAGGTCACTTCCTGCTTCATTACAGGCAGGGGCGCGATGCCGTAGTTGATGCCCAGTGTGGGGAAATCGGTACCAAGGCGCCAGGTGCCGTCCGTGGTCATGGCCACAGCGCCGCTGCCGATGCCTACGCCGACGCCGTTATCCTCGGGGATAACATTGAGCGGAGCAACATGGTGGACCAGCGCGAGGTCAGCCACCTTCTGGATGGATTCGATCGCTTCGGGGCTGTTGATCAGGCACTCTTTGCCGTCCTCGGAGAACCAGGCGCCGCCGTTGGACAGGGCCCATACTTCCAGCTGCCATGTCCAGTTATTCACGAAGCAGCCGTACTGCACGATCTTCTCCGGATTGAAGCCTTCATCATCGGGATGCAGGCCGTTTTCATCCAGAGTCAGCCGTTTGGAAACAGCGATGAATTCATCCCAGGTGTAGGGCTTATCCGCGGAGGGATAGGGTTCGCCGGCCGCGTCGAACATATCCTTGTTGTAATAAAGGATCAGAATCTCGTTGCAGCTGGAATAGCCGACAGGCACGCCGGCATCCTTGAAGGTAATACAATCCATGGGCTGGAGAGCTTCGCCCTCATACATGGTTGATACATCCGCCATAACGCCGTTGCGGGCAAAGTAAAGCACCGCGTTTTCGTTAACCATGCCGCAGTCCGGCAGCTGATCCGCGATGGCGTAGCTCACCAGCGTGGATGTGTATTCCTCATTGGGAATCTGCATGGGTTCCACAAAGATCCTGTCCTGGCTGGCGTTGAAGGCATCCAGATTGGCCTGGACGCTCTGCGCCTCGGTTTCGTCTCCCCAGAAGGAGAAGGTAATGTGCACGCGGGTGTCTTCCGCCATTGCCATAGAGCTGAGCGTCAGCAGCATGGTCAGGCACAGGAGCAGAGAGATGAGTTTTTTCATGATGTTTTTCCGCCTTTCTTAATGATGAATGGGTAACGAACGATTTCGGGAAACGATGACCGAAACGGTTTGGTTGGTTAATCGTTTACCCTGTGAGCATCTTGAGTATAATCTCCACGTATCCCTTTGTCAACAAGTTATTTGCTAATTTTACAGGTTAATTTTTTAACCCGCAAATGGTTAATATTTACCATTTTTTATTGACAAAGAAATTTTCGTGGAATATGATAACAGAGATAAGATTTTTAGAAATCAAAAGCAACGATTCCGCGGAAGGCAGGTGATCCCATGGCAACCCTGAAAGATGTGGCTGAAGCCGCCGGTGTATCCACAGCGACTGTTTCCCATGTGATCAACGGTACCAAGAAGTTGAGTAACGACACCACCGAGCGCGTGCTGATGGCCATTCAGGCGGTACATTACACACCGAACACGCTGGCGAAATCCCTGCGCAGCGGTGAGACCAGAACCATCGGGGTACTGGTGGAGGATATCCGCGGTCTGCCGGTTCCGGATATCGTGTGCGGCATCGGGGAGACGTTGGCCAAAGCGGGTTATCGAATGCTGATGTATGATCTGCATCTGCTGGAGCAGTTGTATAACCAGTATGAGCAGATCACCGCTTACCGTACACGGATCAACAACGGCATCAATCTGCTTTTATCGGCCCATGTGGACGGAATTATTTACGTGGGCATGCACGACCGTCATCTGGATTATCTCTTCGATCCACTGGATAAGCCGCTTGTGTTTGCTTATTCGCACGGGAATCAGCAGGATTCCTTCGTCTCCTATGATAATCAGACCGCGGCCGCGGATATGACCCGCTTACTCATTTCCAAAGGGCACCGCAGGATCGCCGTGATCGCCGGTCATCCCCATTCCTACCCCACCGGCAAGCGCATGAACGGCTATCAACTGGCCATGCAGAAAGCGGGGCTTCCCATTCCCGAAGGCTATATCCGTTACGGCGACTGGGAGTATGATTCCGGTTACCGTGAAACGCAGGAACTGCTGAAGCTGGTTATCCGTCCAACCGCAGTCTTTGCCATGAATGATCTGATGGCAGCCGGAGCCATACACGCGCTGAATGACGCGGGTTTGAAGGTTCCGGCCGATATTGCCGTCGCCGGTTTTGACAACAGGGAGATCGCGCAGTATCTGCAGCCGCCGCTGACCACGGTAGCCCTGCCGACACGTGAGATCGGCGTATCCGCGGCAGCCCAGATTCTGGAGCATATCCGTAATCCGCGTGTCCCGCCGAGCCGGAACATCATCCTCTGCACAATTCTGGAGCGCAGGAGCGTATAAACTCTTCCATGTGCGCAGAACAAAAGGGGCGGTTCATTTGTCTCAGATGAGGCAATAAAGAACCGCCCTTTTTTTGTCATATCATATTACTTTCACTCATCCTACTCGAATCCGCCGAAAATTGAATACAGAAGTGTATTGATATAATCCTCCTCATATACATCGGCATGCTCTTTCACGGTAAGCGTTTCGCGCGGGATATCCGCGTCCGCGGTCAGCGGCATGGTCACCGTGTGCACGCGGGATCGGTTCTTGTGCTCAAACAGGATATTGCGTTGCCGCGGATTGTAGTGCATAATATATATGTCAAACCGTATCAACAACACCGTAATCGTGTTTTCGTTCACGGAGGTATATATGAGAAGATCCGCCCGTTTTCTGTTCTGTCTTGTGTTGTCATTCCTGATTCTGGCAGCGGTCACCGTCGCTTCGGCGGAGAATTATTCCGTATGGGTCAACGGTGAACAGTTCACCGATGAAAAACTGACAATTGCCTGCGGCAGCGGCACAGCCACGCTGACCCCTCCCGCGGGAAGCGGCAGCCGCTATACCGTTACCCTGACGGATGCCGTCATTTCAGGCTGTTACACATACAGCGGCAACAGATACGGCGTTTATTCAGCATATGATCTGGATGTGATTGTGAAAGGTACGAATACAATCGCGCTGAAAATTGTTTCTGCCGTCGGTTTAAGTTCCAAAAGGAATCTCACACTGAAGGGTGACGGTGATCTGACCGTTGTGAACAGTAACGGTTCATGCGGCATCCTTGCCGACAGTTCGCACGTAAATATCGCCATGAACGGTGATCTGACGGTGAGCGGCGGCAAATTCGGCATTGTGACACGCTCTATGGTTGACTTCACAGGAGCCGGTAACATCACAATCACCGGCTGTGATACGCCCGTCCGTTTTGAGGAGCACAGCCGTTTCTTTACCCTGTCCGGCAGCGGTAATGTGAACCTGGCCGGCACGAATTACGGTATCTCTTTCGGCGAGTACAGTAAACTGGAGCTGAAAGGCAGCGGCACAGTCACAATATCAGGCGGAAAATGCGGTGTACGTTTTATGACTCAAAACGAATACAGCGCAACCGGCGGCATCAGGCTGAACGGCACGGAAAGCCCCGTTACCATATTCACCACCGGCGGCAGCAAGGCCATTGTCGACGGCGATGTGAGCGGTTTCTCCATGAGCCATTACAAGGTCACAGGTGATCCGGATGAAACGAAAGTTGTCTACACGTATTTCATGAATCTGCCGCCGACCGGCGACACCGCTTCCCCGCTGCTGTGG
>JAKSQH010000068.1 GCA_024404245.1 Clostridia bacterium | reverse complement strand
CACCGGTAGCGACTCGATATTTCGCGGTACATTGTGAAGAAATTAACTTGTTCATTCTGGTCTTAATATGGTTGATTTTTTGCAATTTGTGTTATATCATACGTGTAGATGCAAAAAACCGGCAATAAACAAACTTGAATACAGTTTTTATATTCAGCCGGAAGTATAAAAGGAGGAATTGCATGACTACCGCCAACATCAGTGATCTGATCCTGCAGGACGCGTTTGAACTGGGCTTCCAGCCGAAATGGACCTTCGGCAAAAACACCTGCAACACATATGAAGTCTATCCGGAAACCGTACTGATGCCTGACGGCCGCCGGGTTTCCTCTCTCAGCATGCTGGAAATCATCGCCGGCAGCACGGCGTTAACAAGTCTCTTCTCTGCCTGGTTCCTCGAGAAAGGCATTCAGACGGCAGCGCAGATGATGAACGAAGTCGGCGCACACCTTACAGTCAGTATGAACCTGCTGCCCGGTTATGCCGCACAGAATGATTTCGTGGATACAGTGCTGTTCATTCTCGGCAAATACAATTTCCCGGCCGAACGTCTCCAGTTTGAACTGAGTGAGGCGCAGGACCTCAGTCCCGAAGGCGCGGCCAATCTGAACCGCCTGCATGATGAATACGGTGTGTCCCTCTGGCTGGGCAATTTCGGAACCGGTTTCAGCAATGTGGATCTTCTGCTGGAAGTGCATTTTGACGGGCTGGAGCTTGACCGTTCCTACGCTTCACTGGTACCGGATCACGATCAGGCCTGCCGTGTTGTCACCGCTATTACGCATATGGCGGACACGCTGGATATTAAGGTATGCGCCAAGGGAATTGAAAACTATGATCAGTTTGAATACTTTGAACAGATCGGCTGCTTCAAAGGGCAGGGTTATATGATCGGCAAGCCGATGAACCTCGCGGATATGGAAGCGTATCTGAAGGAATACGCGGTCAAATTCGATCGCAACTGATATTGCGGAATCACATTCCGTCACTCCGCGCCGGCCCGTACGGTGCGCGAAATTCCCGGAGCCGTCACAGGCTCCGGTTTTTTACTGCTCCGCGTACCGTAATGCTGTTATTCCCCGTCCGTGGCATATCCATGCCTGTTTTTGGTTGTATTCGCACACACGGCATGGTAAAATGCAACATTAAAGAGAACTTTATCGGAGTCCCGTCAGAACAGCAAGGCAGGAGGTGATGTGCTCTGGAAGCAATCCGTATCGGTGTACGCGCGCTGGTGGAATTCACACTGCACGGTGAGGACATCCGTCCAATCTCGCTGACCGCGATGCAGGAAGGCACACTCGGGCACAAAGCCCGTCAGAATCTGCTGCCCGAGCCGTGGCGGAGTGAAGTCCCGCTGTTTCTGGACTGCCCTGTCGAAGATGAGGATCTGATACTCACCGTTACCGGCAGAATGGACGCTTTTCTGGACGGTGAAATCCCGTGTGTGGAAGAAATCAAGCTGTGGAAAGGCAAACAGCCGCCGGCGGATGTCATACCGGCACATTGGGCGCAGGCCGTGTGTTACGGTCATATGCTGTTCGCGTCGGAAGCGTACAGGCAGATCGATATCCGTGTGGTTTATGTAAATACATCCAGCAAAATCCGCGGCGAATTCTGCAACAGAATGGATCCGGAATCATGCGCGTGTATGTTCCGTGATCTGTTCGACGCTTATGTCCGGCGGCTTAAAATGATCCGGGCGCACATCCGCGCGCGGGATGCCTCTCTTCGCGGTTTGCGTTTTCCTTTTGAGTCATACCGCCCCGGGCAGCGCGATATGGCGGTTCAGGTCTATACCGCGATCCGGCGTCAGAAGCGGTTGTTCGCTTCCCTGCCGACCGGAACGGGCAAGTCCGCCGCGGTCCTTTTCCCGGCGATGAAAGCGCTCGGTGAAGGGCTCACAAATCGCGTATGGTATCTCACGGCGCGTACAACGCAGCGTCAGGGACCGCATGACGCGCTCAGGCGCATGCGGGAGCAGCCGCTTCATCTGTGGGTGCTGACATTGGACGCGAAAGACAAACAGTGCCCGCGCAGAACCGTCTGCCACCCGGATTACTGTCCGCGCGCGAAGGGGCACTACCTGCGTGACGCTGAAGCCATTGAGGAAATGCTGCAAATCGGCGACTGGACACCGGATGTCATACGGAGCATGGCGGACAAGTATCAGCTGTGCCCGTTTGAATTCAGTCTTTCGCTTACGGAGCTGGCTGATATAACAATCGGCGATTATAATTACGCGTTGGATCCTGCCGTCCGTATTCAGAGAATCTTTGAGCACGGCGACGGCGCGACAATACTCATTGATGAGGCGCATCATCTGCCGGACCGCCTGCGCGATATGCTTTCCGGAGAGTTGGACGGTGCCCGCCTCCGCCGGCTACGCACAGTTGTCGGTCAGGCTGCCGGCAGAAAGCATCCACTGTATAAAGCCATGACCAATGCCTTGCGGGAGCTGACCGATCTGCCCGTGTCCGATGACGAGCGCGAAGGCCGTCTGGATAGCTTTCCGGACAGTCTGGTCGCCGCATGCCGTGATCTGGGGAACGCGTTTCTGGATGCGCAGTTTGAAATGTTTCCCTGGGATCTTGTCGGCGAACGGCTGACGGATACGCTGTCTCCGCTCCTCTCCTTCTGCCGCGCCGTTGACTCCGGGCGTGAAATCGCCTGCCTCTGGAAAGGTTCCGCCAGATACCGCGCTGTTTACGCGTTCGCGCTCGATATCGGCACTTACTTTAACGCGATAACCGGCGTTCTTCCGGGTACGGTCTGTTTCTCAGCCACAATCGACCCGTTGCCGGAAATGCGTACACTTCTCGGCTGCAATGATGAAGACGCGTGTTTTTCCGCCCCGTCCTCCTTTCCGCCTGAGAATCTGCTGCTGGTGCGCGCGGATATTGATCTGCGGTACCGCAACCGTACGGACGCGATACCCGCGGTGTGTGCTCAGATTGAAGCGCTCGTTAATACACACCCCGGTCATTATCTCGCGTTTTTCCCCAGCTTTGCTTACATGAAGCAGGTTTCAGACGTACTTTCCGTCCCCTGTATTATGCAACAGTCCGGCATGACACAGGAAGAGCGCGACGCGTTTCTTGCCCGCTTCACACCCGACGCGCCTCCGGTGCTCGGTCTTTGTGTACTCGGCGGTCTGTTTTCTGAAGGAATTGATCTGCCGGGAAACGCGCTTGACGGAGCCGCTGTTGTCGGCGTAGGTCTGCCGCAGGTCAACCTCTTTACCGAAACGCTGCGGAGCTGGTATGAAGAGCATCTGGACGCGGGGTTCCTGTACGCTTACCAGATTCCCGGCATGCAGAAAACGGCGCAAGCCGCAGGCCGCGTAATCCGTACGGAGAATGACCGCGGCGTTGTGCTGCTGCTTGACAGCAGATTCGGCACCGGCAGTTATCTCCGTCTTTGCCCGCCGCACTGGCATATCCGTACAGGCAATACAGAGCTGCTGTTGCGTTCCTTCTGGTCACACGGCAGCAAATAACGGCATATTGAAAGGTTGACGGTATATATGCTCACGAGGCAGGAAGCAATCGCGCTGTGCATGACCTGGCCGGGCGCGTGGGAGGATTATCCTTTTCATGACGCGAACTGGACAGTGATCCGCCGCGGTGACACAAAAAAAGGCTTCGCGTGGATCTTTGAGCGTGAAGGGCGGATCTGGATCAATCTGAAAGCTGATCCCGGATGGGCGGATGTATGGAAGAACACATGGTCCTCGGTGCTGCCGGCTTATCATATGAATAAGCTGCACTGGATCTCCGTCATTCTGGACGGTTCCGTTCCGGATGAGATGATCACCGCGATGATCGGCATGAGCTTCCGCCTCTGCGGTCCGGGAGAAACCCGCGCGCACAGGTAACAGCTGAAACGCGCGCGCGGGATATTTACATCATTTGGCAGGCAGGTTATTGCAATATCATGCTTATCGGTTTATGATAGAAAAAAGCACAGGAGGCGTTAGTATGATTGAAAGTATTCTCGGTGTTTCCACACCTTGCCAGATTGGCATGATTACGGCTGATATCAACCGTGCGAAGAAGAAGTGGGCGGAATTCCTCGGCGTGGAGGAACCGGAAGCCCGTCCCTGCGGCGACTACGCGATCTGCAAGACAGAGTATATGGGTGAACCCGCGCCGGACGCGAACAGCCTGCTCGCGTTCTTTGACCTGCCGAATATTCAGCTTGAGCTGATCGAGCCCAACGCCGCGAAGTCCACCTGGCGGGATCATCTGGAAAAATGCGGCGAAGGCATCCACCATTACGGCTATCAGGTAAAAGATATTTTTGCATCAATGGAAGCCATGAAAGCCGCCGGCTATAAGCTGACCCAGTTCGGTTACTACGGTGACGCCAGTGGCGCGTATGCCTATTTTGACTGTACTGAAAACATGGGTTGCTTTATTGAGCTTCTCTGCAGTTTCCCGAGAGAATAACCGGTTTTCTCCGTATACAGCACCGCCTCACGGCGGGGTTTTCATTTTGGCCTTATATGAAAAGAAGCAGCCCGGTCTGAGCTGCTCCTTCTTATTATTCACCGTCATTCCGCCTCAAAGGTAACCGACACGGAAACCGACACAATCACTTTCGCGGCCTGAACAACCGTTCCCGCCCCGTAAGCCTGTTCTGACGCCGTATCGGCTGCCTTCGCGGAAAAATTCCCGACCGTGTTCTCGTAACTGCTTACAGAACCTTCCGTGATCTTCTCAATCCCGGTGATCTTCAGGCCGGATGCTTCAGCGAGAATCTCAGCCTTTTCCCGTGCTTCCGCCACCGCGATTTTCAGTGATTCGTTTCTCGCGTTCTCCGTGCTTTCCGCGGAAAAATTGATCCCGTCCAGCGTGTTGGCGCCGGCCGCGAACGCTTCATCAATCAGCAGACCGACCGTCTCCATATCGGTTACCTTTACTGCCAGTGAGGAGCCGGCATTGTACGCGGTCACTTCCTCCTCACCGGAATTGCCGAAGGAATCATTCGTACTGCCGTATATCGCGAAAATGTTGATATAGTTTGTATTGATATTCTCCTCAGGCACACCGGCATTTATCAGCGCCGTGCGGATCGCGGCAATCGTTTCGTTTACCTTCTGCTGTGCTTTCATCACATCCCTGTCGCGCGCGCTGACGCCGAGGAATATCACCGCGGTATCCGCGCTGACCTGCGTCTCGCCCTGCCCGACAACGGTGATCTCAGTTCCCGCGGAAGCGGATACGAAAGTCATAACCAGAATAACAGTTACCGTCAATGCAAGTATCTTTTTCATGAAATACCTTTCTTCACGTCTTTTTACTTATCAGTCAAAGTGAATCCCGGCAGCTTTATCCTTCAGCGCCGCGATGACCAGGCCGACCTGATTGGCCTCGTCATCATCGTCCGTCTTTTCTCCGCGGATACCTTTCAGAATCAGATCTGTTTTCTCCTCTGTCAGCGCGGACCAGTGGGTAAACAGCACGCCGCCCATAGTGCCCGGCCAGTCATACATATTTCCGAGGAATACGCCCTCCTGCGCGTGCAGGAAAAGGTGCTTCGCCTGCTTCGGGTCGACCCATACCGCGGGAATCATAAAGAATCCGCGCGTCAGCCAGTATTCAATGGACGGATAGCCGTGGGAATGGAAATCATAATGCCAGTCGCAGATAATCAGGTCCTTTGTGATCTCTTCCAGATCGATCGCGCGGTAAATCCCGGACCGGTCTCCTTCCCACATGGTGTAACCCATCTGCAGCGACGGAAGGAGCCTGTCGCCCCAGATCATGGTGTCCAGTCCTTTTCCCTTCAGATGATCGTGCAGGGTTTTGATCGTATGAGCATACAGCTTAGCCGGGTCCTTTCCCTTGCATCTCGGGCAGCGGCCGATGTACAGCAGCTCGTCCATACCGATATGCACGGTATCCGCTCTGCAGGCCTCCGCCATTTCATCGATCATCGGGAAAACATACTTATAGATATCATCGTTGGAGGAACACCAGCAGGGCATGTGCTGATAAGGCCACCGTTTTCCGCTGTTCAGATTTTCCGGGGTTTCCATGAATTCCGGGTTCTTTTTCAGCAACGGATAAGGCTCATAGTTGGTCCCCGGAATGGCCTGATGGCTGTGGCACGGGAACAGCGGCACAACACGGATGCCATGTTCACGGCATACATCGGTGATACGGCGCGCGTCCTCGAAGGTAACCGTTCCCATGGAATATTCAGGGAAGCAGCGGAATACCGGAAGATACTCCAGTATAAGCGTATTGATTCCGCACGGAACAAGGCCTTCCTCAATCAGCCGGATCATCGCCCCGGTTCCTTCGTGGGCATACAGGCGGGTATGAAAACCAATCACCGGGATACTTCTGTCAAACATAAACAATGTCTCCTTTTTTCATTTTCGCCATAACAGCGGAATAGTCTTTTCATAAAACGCTCTTTGTTTTTATGATTATTTATTATATCACTTTGCTTTGTTTATTCAATATTGTCCGCTTCACGGCAGCCGAAATCTGTGTACTTATGAGTATGACTAGTCATGTAAATCAACCGGTCAAACACGAACGGATCTTTTGTTTCCCCGGCTGTTGTTTGTTTCATACGCGCAAAAGAAACAGTGCAGCCGATCCTGTTGTACCGTTATTGCCGGAACCCTTATTTACCGCGGTTCCGAATATAATCATAGCAGCGAATCAAACAATAACGCGATGAACCCGGGGAGGAGCAAACCGTATATTCTTCAAACGCGATTTTTTCAAAAATGCACGCACGGTTCTCTTCGTAAGCGGAACCGGTCCAATACAACATACCGTCTTTGATTTCAAACCATCCGGGATTATCGGACCCGGTTGCATTGCATGAAGTCTCATTCCCTTCCGCGTCATAGGTGTAACGAACGATTTCTTCTCCGTAATATGACAGCTTGTCATCTTCTCTGACAGCACCGTATATAATCCGGTGATTGTACTCAAACGCCGAATCGGACCAGTTGACATCAATGTTGTATGCATCGCCGCGTCTTTCAACAATCGCTGTTACTCTTTTACTTACTGTGTCCCGGTAATCACCGACAAGCGGGTCATCCATGTGCAGTTTTTGAATAAGCTCAAGCTCCATACAGATATTTGAAAATGTTTCCTCATCAAGAGATATATCACCGTCCGCGGTGATCGGATCCATTACAACGATGGTATACTGCCGTTCTCCGTCAAAGAATCTATCCATATAGAACCTGTCGGTATATAAACTCAAGTCTGAATTCAACGCATATCCGCTATATTCACTGTACATCCCGCTGATATCTTCATCCGTGATATAAGCGCCCCTGAAAGTCCATTCCAAACCGTTAATTTCACAGACATACTGAGCGACAGTATCATCAATTACGGAAAATCTTTCGTTTGTCACACCCATAACGGCCGGATGCATAAGGTTCACACCGATTATTGTATTAATCTCTTCAAGGGAATCATATTCAACAACCCGGTTCAGCTTTCCGAAAGGTCCATCGTCATTTTCATCAATTTTTTCCGCAATGCATGTAACTAATAGCAAGCTTACTACCAGCGCAAGGAAAAGAGCTGACAGTTTCTTCATTCAGTCCACCTCCAAGCCTACGATATCAAACATCCTGATTCGCTTTGCTTATCATTATAGCAGATATCAGTGATTCCATGTCGTACAAATTTTCCCATTTCACCGTAATGCCCGGCTGTATCCGGTTTCTCTCATTTGAATGCGCCCGATTATGCTGCCGTGAACCTGCTATGTAGCCTGTAGAACAAAGTTATGCCGTTATCAGCGGCTTAAGAGAATACGCGCAAAAACAGAGCCCTTGATTTTCAAGGGCTCTGCGTACTTTTCCGCCTCACTTCCGGGTCTCATCGGATTGTCAGTTCCGCGTGTTGATGACATCACTGTCGATGAAAACGAACGTGCCTAACGAATCTGTCTCAAACTCGATCCTGCTGTCAATGATCTCGTAGGAAATCGGGATCAGATTGTCATTTTCCGCGCACAGGTACAGAATGCTGTTCGCGAGTTTAGCGGCCTGTTCTTCCGTTACCGGGATGGAGACCCTGATCTTTCGGTCAAGCTTGACCTCGTTTCCTTCATGTATCATTGAGATTCTGAAGGAGATGATCATATTACCGGCCACCCTGAAAGGACCGACTGCATACTGTTTGTCAGCAACGGTCTGCAGCGCTGTCACGTCAATACTGCCCTCAAGCGGCGACAGTGTTTCATCGCTGTCCACGACCTCAAACGCTGCTCCCTGAACGGGGACCGTTTCGATATCCTGTGCGGAAAGCGAAATCGGAGCCACGGTACTTTCGCCCTCTTCCGGCTCAGTTTCGGGCTCGGTTTCTTCCGGCTTTACTTCAGGCTCGGTTTCTTCCGGCTTTACTTCAGGCTCGGTTTCTTCCGGTTTTACTTCGGGTTCGGTTTCTTCCGGCTTTACTTCAGGCTCGGTTTCTTCCGGCTTTACTTCGGGCTCGGTTTCTTCCGGCTTTACTTCGGGCTCGGTTTCTTCCGGCT
>JAKSQH010000067.1 GCA_024404245.1 Clostridia bacterium | reverse complement strand
GTTCAGGCGAAGGTTGATGAAGCTGTGAATGCCGCCAAGGAAGGCCTGCTGGATGCCGACGCCGTTCAGGCGAAGGTTGACGAAGCTGTTGCCGCTGCCAAGGAAGGCCTGCTGGATGCCGACGCCGTTCAGGCGAAGGTTGATGAAGCTGTGAATGCCGCCAAGGAAGGCCTGCTGGATGTTGACGCCGTGAAGGCTCAGGTTGAGGAAGCTGTTGACGCCGCCAAGGCCGAAGGCGAAAAGGCTCTGGAAGAAGCGAAAGCCGCTTTTGAGCCCGTAAAGGCTGACCTCGAGCAGAAGATCGCCGATCTGGAAGAAAAAGCGAAGAACCTGTTTGACGCTGACGCCGTTCAGGCCAAGATTACCGAGGCTGTTGACGCCGCCAAGGCCGAATGGGAATCCGCCAAGGAATCCGTTACCGAGACCGTCAACGAAGTCAAGGACGCCGTTGAAGATAAGGTCGAAGAAGTCACCGACGCTGTTGAAGATAAGGTCGAAGAAGTCACCGAGGCCGCTGAAGAAGTCGCTGAGGAAGTCACCGAAGCCGCTGAAGAAGCTGTTGCCGTTGCCAACGCCTACGCTGATTTCGCCGCCGCGGAACTCGATTCCGAAGTCACTGTTGAAACCTACATCCAGTCCTGCGCTTACGCTCCCGCCTACGGCAACGCTTCCGCGTTCTGCCAGACTGAAGACGGCGCTGTGTATCTGTACCGTCTGCCCTGCGATGACGAGCTGGCTGCCAAGCTGGTTCCCGGCGCCAAGGTTAAGGTTACCGGTTTCAAATCTGAGTGGTCCGGCGAAGTCGAAATCATCGACATTTCCGCCATCGAAGTGCTCGACGCTGAAGCTTACATCGCTCCCGCTGTTGATTTGACCGCCCTGCTCGGCACCGATGAGCTGATCAACTACATGAATCAGTTTGTCTCCTTCACCGATCTGGAAGTTGTCGCTTACAACGAAGCCGGCGATGCCTTCTCCTACGCGTGGGACGGCTCCGGTTCCCATGACGCCAACAGCGACCTGTACTTCAACGTTGCTTTCGACGGAAACACCTACGGCTTCACCGTTGAATCCGATGAGTGCGACAACACCACCGCTGTGTACGCCGCTGTTGAAGGCCTGAAGGTTGGCGATAAGATCGACGCCGAAGCTTTCCTGTACTGGTACAACGGTGCCAATCCCCATGTCACTTCCATCATCGTGAAGTAATTCCGTATTCCCTCAGGCTGCCGTGCAAACGGCAGCCTTTTTTGATTGCAAAGCCCTTTGCCCGCAGACCGCCCCCCCGATTGACTTTACCCTTCCTTCATGGTAGGATGTGTTAGTTGAAAAACAGATATTGAAACAGGAGTGCGCACGCGTTGGGACACATTGTTGTAGTAGCCGAAAAGCCGAGTGTCGGCCGCGATATTGCCCGCGTTATCGGCTGCAGAACATCCGGTGACGGATGTCTGATCGGTGAGAAATACATCGTCACCTGGGCAGTGGGGCACCTGGTTACCCTGTCTGAACCGGATGAGATCGATGAAAAGTATAGAAAATGGAGTTTTTCAACTCTGCCGATTCTCCCGGATGACATTCCGCTCAAAGTCATCGGCGCGACCAAAGGCCAGTTTACCAAAGTCAAAAAGCTGATGAACGCCGCGGATACCGACAGCCTGATCTGCGCGACGGATGCCGGGCGTGAAGGTGAGCTGATTTTCCGTTATATCTACCGTATGAGCGGCTGCAAAAAGCCGTTTGAGCGTCTGTGGATCTCCTCCATGACAGATGAAGCCATATCGGACGGTTTCCGCGCCATCCGTCCGGGCAGCGATTATGACGGGCTTTACCGCAGCGCTGTCTGCCGCAGTGAGGCGGACTGGCTTGTCGGCATGAATGCCAGCCGTGCTTTCACCCTCAGGTACAACACGCTGCTTTCCGTAGGCCGTGTGCAGACGCCCACCCTGGCGATCCTTGTCGCGCGGCTGAATGAAATCAACAACTTCAAACCGGAAGGCTATCATCTGGTCACCGCGGACTTCGGCGACTATAAAGGCACGTATTTTTCGGACCGTTACGATCCTGACACGCATATCCCCGATAAGGAAACGGCCGAAGCGATTGTTTCCGGCACAAAAGGCGGCACGGGAACCGTTGTTTTCGCCGAAACCGCCCGTAAGCGTGATCTTCCTCCGCAGCTGTATGATCTGACGTCGCTGCAGCGGGACGCGAACCGTCTTCTCGGCTTCACCGCGGATAAAACGCTGAAGCTCGCGCAAAGCCTATATGAAACGCAGAAGGCGCTCACCTACCCCAGAACCGACAGCCGTTATCTCCCGCCGGATATGATTCCGCGTGTGGTGCAGACCATGCATAAGCTGCCGGACGCGTATCAGCAGTTCGTTCCCGGTGCCCTGCCGGGCGGTAAGCTGCCGGTCACAAAGCGTACCGTTGACGCGTCAAAGGTCACCGATCACCACGCGATTATCCCAACCGACCGCAGGGTAAAGCCGGAATCATTCTCCGCCGATGAGCAGAAGCTGTTTGATCTCGTTGTAAGGCGTTTCCTGGCCGCTTTCTGGCCCGCCTGTGACTATGACGCCACAAAGGTCATCACGCGTGTGGGCGAGCATGATTTCCGCACCACCGGGCGTACCGTTGTCACGAACGGCTGGCGTGATATTCCTCCGCAGAAGGATCCGCCCCGGGCGAAAAAGAAGCCGAAGGCGGATGAGGAGGAGGATCAGTCGCTGCCGCCGCTCACGCAGGGTGATACCCGCGCGGTGAAAAACGTTTCGGTCCGTGAGGATGTAACAAAGCCGCCGTCCCCGCATACGGATGCTTCCCTGCTCAGCGCCATGGAAAACGCCGGGCGCGATCTGGATGACGAGGAACTGGCAAAGCAGATGAAGGGCAGCGGCATCGGCACACCCGCCACGCGGGCCGCGATCATTGAGCGGCTTATCCATGTCGGCTATGCCGCACGCAAGGGAAAAACGATTCAGGCAACCGAGAAAGGGGTACGGCTGATCGGCATCATGCCGGAGCAGCTTGCCTCTCCGGAGCTCACCGGTCGCTGGGAGCTCGCGCTTCATGATATTACCGACGGCGCGCAGGATCCCGTTCAGTTCATGAGCGGAATCCGCGAGATGAGCTCATTCCTGGTCGAATACGCCCGTACAAACAACAGTCAGGTTGTTTTCCCTGCCGATCCTTCACGCAAGTCATCCTCAAAGGGCGCGCGCGGTACCGTTTCCGTCGCGGATGTGGAAGGCGCTGTATGTCCGCTTTGCGGCGGCAGGGTCAGGGAATCGGCCGCGGCCTTTTCCTGCGCGGCATCCGGCTGCGCCTTCA
Organism: Clostridia bacterium; assembly: GCA_024404245.1. Classification (GTDB taxonomy): domain Bacteria; phylum Bacillota; class Clostridia; order Christensenellales; family Aristaeellaceae; genus Aristaeella. The sequence continues at coordinate 6,153 of JAKSQH010000067.1, read as the reverse complement.
CCCTGTGGAAGGACTGCCTCACGCGGGGCGGCGGGCCGATGCTGGACAGCAGGCTGCTGATCATGCTGCTGGAAAAGAAGCAGCTTCGCGGATCAACCGGTCTGCTGGTGTTGCGTGACAAACACATCCTTTTCTACCCTAACGGCAACGATGCCCCCTCGGTGGACCGTCCCGTTGAATATAAACGCAAATAATGAATGGAGGATATGACCATGGCTGAAAAACTTCGTACACGGAATCAGATTGAGGAAAAGTACAAATGGAAACTGACGGATATCTATCCGTCCGACGCTGAGTGGGAAACGGCCTTCGCGGCTGCTTCCGAGCGCGTCGGCGCTTTTGCGGTTTACAACGGAAAAGTGGCTGAGGATCCGAAAAAGATCATCCGTGAATATGAAGCGGTAACGGATAATCTCATGCCCATTTATGAGTACGCTTTCCTGCGTAAGGAAACCGATAACGCCGATCCCGTCGCGCAGGGGCTCAAGGACCGCGCGATCCGTCTCTGGGTCACCTTCTCCGCGGTTTCCGCGTTCATTGAGCCGGAGCTGCTCGCGATGGACGAGTCCGTTCTGGAAGCCCTGATGCATGATCCGGACATGGCGGACCATGATGAGTATTTCCGTCAGCTTCTCCGCCGCAAGCCCCACACCCTGCCCAAGGAGCAGGAGCAGCTGATCGCCTCCATGGGCGAGATCTTCGGCGCCCCGGATAACATCTTCACATCCCTTACGGAAGCGGATATGAAGCTGCCGCCGGTCATTCAGAGTGACGGAACGGAGCTGGAGCTGTCCGAAGGCAATTACAGCACCTTTATCCACAGTGAAGACCGCGATCTTCGCCGTCAGGCGTTCATGAACCTGATGACGACCTACGGCAATTTCGGCAATACCATCGCCGGCACCTATTCCGCCAGTGTCAAAACGGACTGCCTCCGCGCGCAGACATATCATTACGCCTCCGCCCGCGCCGTGGCAATGGAGCCGCTGGAGATTCCCGAAAGCGTCTATGACAATCTGATTGCCGTTATCCGTGAATACCTGCCCGTTCTGCAGGATTATCTGGAACTGCGCAAAAAGCTGCTCGGGCTGGATGAGCTCCATATGTATGACCTGTACTGCCCCATGCTCAAGGGTTTCAAAATGGATCTCCCCTATGAAAAAGCGTTTGATCTGGTGCTGGAAGGCCTGCGTCCCATGGGTGAGGATTATCTTGCCAAGCTCAGAGAAGCCCGCGACAGCGGATGGATTGACGTCTATCCGAGCGTCGGCAAATCCAGCGGCGCGTTTTCCTCCGGTTCACTGGCGAAGGTGCATCCCTATGTGCTTCTGAATCATAACGATAATCTGGACAGCGCCTTCACCATCGCGCATGAGCTGGGCCACAGCATGCACAGCTATTACAGCAATCAGGCGCAGCCCATGGTCAAGGCGGATTACAGCCTGTTTGTCGCGGAAGTGGCTTCCACCTGCAACGAAGCCGTGATGATGCGTCATCTGCTGAGCACTTTCACGGAAAAGGACGCGCAGGCTTTCCTGCTGTATCATTTCCTGGAGCAGTTCCGCACCACCTGCTTCCGCCAGACCATGTTTGCCGAGTTTGAAAAGATCAGCCATGAAATGGCGGAACGCGGCGAACCGCTCACAAAGGAATCCCTGAGCAAGGTGTATTATGACCTGAACAAGGATTACTACGGCGCGACCTGCACCGTGGATGAGGTCATCGCCAATGAATGGATGCGCATCCCGCATTTCTACCGCGCGTTCTATGTCTACGTTTACGCCACCGGGCTGTGCGCTGCCGTATCGCTGTCTGAAAAGATTCTGAACGAAGGCGCGCCCGCGGTTGAGGCTTACCGCAGATTCCTGTCCGCCGGCTGCAGCGTGCCTCCCATTGAAGCGCTGAAGCTCGCCGGTATTGATATGTCCTCTCCCGAACCGGTCAGGGCCGCGATGGAAGTTTTCAGGGAAACCGTACGGAAAATGCATGAGGTGACAGGCGTATGATGAAAGGATACGACAAGCAGGAAGCGATGGATTACATCGTTTCCGGAATTAAGGCAAAGGATCATCCGGAACTGCAGGATTGCATTCCGCAGATCATTTCCCTCGCGATTGATGCCGATATGCAGTTTATGCATGACACCCATGTTCTTGATGAGGACGGCGGTGCCGGCACCGAATACTATGATGATGATGACGCGTTTGAATTCATGGTGGAGTATGTCGCGGAAAAGATGAAGCTTGACCCCGTGAAGGCTGTGAAGGTCGCCTCACTGATCGACGATTATATGGATCTCCAGCAGGCCTATCTCGAAAGCAAAGGGCTTGTAGAGTGGGAGTAAGCCGAAAAAGGGTCCGGACACAACGTCCGGACCCTTTTCTTTTCACTTGATACCGTATATCCTGCACGCGTTTTCAAATGTATAAGACGCGACCTTTTCAAATGTCTCCCCGCGTATTTCCGCCAGCTTCTGCGCCACAAACCGCACATTGGCCGGTTCGTTGCGTCTTCCCCTCACGGGTTCCGGGGCCAGATACGGGCTGTCTGTTTCAATCAGCAGCCTGTCTTCCGGTATCTCCGCCGCCGCCCTGCACAGATTCGGCGCCTTTTTGAAGGTCAGCGGCCCGGCGAAGGAAATATGATACCCCAGCTTCAGGTATTCCCGCGCGATTTCCGCGCTGCCGGAAAAGCAGTGGATAATCCCCGGCGTCAGACAGTGTTTCATATCCTTCATGATATCTATCATATCCTGATGCGCGTCACGGATATGAAACGCGACAGGCGCGCCGATTGAATAAGCCAGCTCCATCTGCAGCCTGCATACTTCAATCTGCGTTTCGCGCGGACTGAGATCATAATAATAGTCCAGCCCGATTTCGCCGATCGCGGCAGCCTGCCCGCTCTGTATCCATTCGCGCAGCAGGTCCGTATCCTCCGGCCGGAAGCCTTTGGCTTCATGCGGGTGAATCCCCACGGCCGCCACAGCGCCTTCATGCGAGGCGGCAAATTCCACCGCGTGCCGCGATGTCGCGATGTCAGACCCGATCACGGCATACCGCGTAATGCAGTTTTCTTTCATCCGCGCGAGCACATCGTCCCGGTCCTCATCGAACTTCTCTTCATCCACGTGGCAATGTGAGTCAAACAGTTCAGTCATCAGCTTACGCTCCGTTCTCTCTTCCGGTTCACTGTCAGGCTCAGAAGAGCCCTGTAAGCGGGATATAAGCCATCGGCAGGAATATAGCCGGCAGCATATTTCCCACGGCGAAATGTTTATCCTCAAACAGCATATTGAGTCCTATTCCCACAATCAGCAGTCCGCCTGTGGCTGACATCTCATTGATCACGGTATCCGTCAGCACCGGCGCCAGTACGCCCGCGAGCATCACAATCAGCCCCTGATACACAAACACCGCCGCGGCTGACAGAATTACGCCTATGCCCATTGTACCGGCAAGAATCATGGATGTTACGCCGTCGATAATCGCCTTGGAAACAATCGTGCTGTGATCGCCTTTCAGTCCGCTTTCCAGCGATCCCACAATCGCCATGGCGCCCACGCAGAAAATCAGTGACGCGGTCACAAACCCTTTGGCAACGGACTGCTCTCCGTTTCCGGCCAGCTTTCTCTCCGCGAATTTGCCCAGCCGGTCCAGCTGCTTTTCAATGTTGATCGCGGTACCGGTCACCGTACCGATCACCATACACACAATCACGCAGAGTGTATCCTTTGTGCCCACGGCGCCGCAGATACCGATCATGATCACGCACAGACCCAGCGCCTGCATCAGTGTTTTCCGCATCCTGTCGCTCAGGCCCCTGCGCAGAATCAGCCCTGCCAGGCTGCCGGCAATAATCGTACCCGCGTTGATCAGCACACCGGTCATAGCGCGTTCCCTCCAGTTCTGATAAAGGTTGCAAAGCCCCCTGCTCGGCCCGCAGGCCGATCCCCTTACACCTTATTAACGCCCGTGAAAAAACGCCTGCCGACTGATGTGCGGCAGGCGTATACCCGGTAACAGATTTACTGAGCTTCGGCTGCGGTCTCAACGGGATAAACAGAGACCTGCTTCTTGTCGCGGCCCAGGCGCTCGAAACGAACGATACCGGTGGTCTTGGCGAACAGGGTATCATCCTTGCCGATGCCTACATTCAGGCCGGGATGGAAGTGAGTACCGCGCTGACGCACGAGAATGTTGCCGGCAACAGCCAGCTGACCGTCGGCGCGCTTCGGTCCGAGACGCTTGGATTCGCTGTCACGGCCGTTACGGGTGGAGCCCATACCTTTTTTATGAGCGAACTGCTGCAGATTAAGCTTCATCATTGTTATTTCCTCCGTTCTTGTATGGAAAGATGAACAAATTCAGGATACTGTTCCGCCAGATCGGAAAGGCCCTGCTTCAGCGCGTCCATCAGGATACCGGCATCGTGGCTCTGTTCTCCGGAAAGCTCCGGCAGATCAAACACCAGCGAACCTTCTTTGTTATCCCTGATCCGCGGAACCACACCGCAAACGCTTTCAAGGCTGTTCACGCATGTGCATCCGAGGATTGACACCGCCGCGCATATGATATCGCTTCCCGCCTCGGCGTAACCGCTGTGCCCTTTCGCGGAGAACCCGGTCAGCCGGTTTCCCTCACGGTACAGCACAATGTGAATCATTACGCGTTGATCGCGGTGATCTCAACCTTGGTATAGGGCTGACGATGACCGGCACGGCGATGGAAATTCTTCTTGCTCTTGTACTTGTAGATCTGGATCTTTTCACCCTTGACCTGACCCACAACTTTGCCTTCAACCTTGGCGCCCGCGATCACGGGATTGCCAACGATGGTTTCGCCTTCACCGCCGATGATCAGCGCGTCGAAGGAAATCACGGAATCCGCTTCCTGGTCGACCTTGTCGATATAGATGGTATCACCCTGAGAAACCCGATACTGTCTGCCACCTGCTGCAATAATAGCGTACATGGTGCAGCACCTCCTGATTACATACTCGCCGGGAATCCGAGGCAGCGCGAAGCATTTGGACAGACCTCTCCCGAGCGGCTTACCGATAAAAGATATCACTTTCAGCCTTGTATGTCAAGCGTTTTCACACATTTCGCGTCATATCGCGCGCTTCTTTTCATTGCGTGCGGATGCCTCACGCTGTATAATGAAAAAAACGCCGTTACGGCGTTATCACGTTGAAAGGGAACGCGCATGGACTACATCGTCACGCCTCCGGAAGACGGCCGCGCCGTACGGGATATTCTTCGCCGGTCAATGTCTGTCAGTTATTCCGCCATGAAAAGCGCCAAATGGGACAATCGCGTCCTGCTCAACGGCGTGCCGGTGTTCGTCAGCGCGCGTGTCACCGCGGGGGACACAGTCACGTTTCTGGAGGCGGAAAAAGAGCCGGTTTATCCCGTTAAGCCTTACGCTCTACCGCTCACAATACCGTATATTGATGATTATCTGATAGTTGTGGACAAGCCCGCGCCGCTTGCCAGTCAGTCGAGCGCCGGTCATCCGGATGATTCGCTTGAAAACGCGGTTTTCAGCTACTTCGGCTGCCCGGATAATTTCATTTACCGCCCCGTGAACAGGCTGGATAAGGGCACAAGCGGGCTGATGGTCATTGCCCGCACCGCCCACGCGCAGCAGCTGCTGCAGCGTATGCTGCACACAAATCGTTTTAACCGCGGCTATCTCGCCGTTACGGAAGGCATTCCCTCTCCTCTTACCGGAGTTGTGGATCTGCCGATCGCTAAGGTTCCGGACGCTTCCGTAAAAAGATATGTCTCGCCGGACGGCAAGCCTTCCGTCACGCGCTATTCCGTGCTGAAAACGCGCGGTAACAGGGCCCTGGTTTCGCTTACGCTTGAAACAGGCCGCACGCATCAGATCCGCGTGCATATGAGCGCTTCCGGCTGCCCTGTATGCGGAGATTTCCTTTACGGCACGGAGCTTCCGGAGCTGCCCGGCAGGTTCGCGCTTCATTCAGCGTCCCTGTCGCTCGTCCATCCGGTCACCGGTGAAACCCTTTCATTCACTTCTGCCCTTCCTGACGAGCTTTCCGCCCTAATAAATGACGGCGAATGATCAGAAAGCCCTTCGCTCGGCCCGCAGGCCGATCCCCTGACACCTTTTACACCTATTACACCTA
>JAKSQH010000066.1 GCA_024404245.1 Clostridia bacterium | reverse complement strand
TAAGCCCCATAAGGCTTTGCGGCATTTCTGTGATCACTCAACTGTAAAACTCCCGTAGGTCGGATCACCGGAAATGATATACCCGACAAGCTGGGTAATGGGATCATAGCCTTTTGCCTGCAACGCGTCATACACATACATAAGAATGTCATGCGCCTCATTGCCCGTATCTGTAATCGGCTTCAGCTTCATGGTGTCGAAGGTTTCGTCCACGGCAATGCCCCCCAATCAATGATCCTTCAATTTATTATACATGATTTCACCTCTGAAAGCAAATATCTGAAGTGAATAATTTGTGTTAAAATACGGAAAATCTTGCGTTCAACATTCCTTTCCTATATAATGTTAAATGCGTGTTTATGCGCTGATACCGCTCTTGAGAGGAGTCTTTCCGATGGAAGAAACAACCGTCCGCAGCAATTTTATCTGGGACGCGATCGACAAAGATCTGGCCGAAAACCGCTACAGCGAAATCCATACCCGTTTCCCTCCCGAACCGAACGGGTATATGCATATCGGTCACTGCAAAGCATTGATCATGGATTTCCTCACCGCTGAAAAGTACGGCGGCAAATGCAACCTCCGCTTTGATGATACCAACCCCGCGAAAGAAGACACCGAATATGTTGAAGCCATCAAGCGCGACATTCAATGGCTCGGTTTCCACTGGACCGGCGGTGAGTATTACGCTTCCGACTATTATGACAAATGCTATGAGATCGCCGAGGACTGGATTCGCCGCGGTCTCGCCTATGTTGATGAGCTGAGCAAGGATGAGATGCGCGAATACCGCGGCACCCTCACCGAGCCCGGAAAGAACAGCCCCTGGCGTGACCGTCCGTGGGAGGAGAGCCTTGACCTGTTCCGCCGCATGCGTGCCGGTGAGTTCCCCGAAGGTTCTCTCACGCTGCGCGCGAAAATCGATATGGCGTCGCCCAACATCGTAATGCGCGATCCCGCCATGTACCGCATCCTTTACAAAGAGCACTGGCGCACCGGTAATAAATGGTGCATCTATCCCATGTATGACTTCGCGCATCCGATCGGAGACGCGCTTGAAGGCATCAGCCACTCCATGTGCTCCCTTGAATACGAGATTCACCGTCCGCTGTATGACTGGGTTGTTGAGAAGAGCGCGGCCATGCTGCCCGCGAAGCCCCGTCAGATCGAGTTCTCCCGTCTGAACATGACCAACACGGTGATGAGCAAGCGCTATCTCCGCCAGCTGGTAGAAGGCGGTTATGTTTCCGGATGGGACGATCCCCGTATGCCTACCCTGAGCGGCATGCGCCGCAGAGGCTTCACCGCGCAGGCCATCCGCAACTTCGTGGATGTGATCGGCATGAGCAAGGCTGATTCCGTTGTCGATTTTGCCGTGCTGGAGCACTGTGTGCGTGAGGATCTGGGAGACAAGGCCGCCCGTGCCATGGCCGTGCTTGATCCCGTAAAGGTAATCCTGACCAACTGGCCCGAAGGTGAAACAAAGACCGTCACCCTTGAAAACCATCCCGATCATCCGGAAATGGGTACACGCACGCTGACGCTCGGCCGCGAGCTGTATATTGAACGGGAAGACTTTATGGAAGAGCCCGTCAAAAAGTATCAGCGTATGTATCCCGGAAACGAGGTCCGGCTCAAAGGCGCGTATATTGTTAAGTGTGAAGGCTGTGAGAAGGATGAAAACGGCAACATCACGGCAGTTCTCTGCACGGTTGATTTTGATTCCTTCTCCGGAAGCGAAGGCGCCGACCGCAAAATCAAGGGAAAAACGCTTCACTGGGTTCCGGCCGGTGAATGCTTCCCCTTCGAAGCCCGTCTGTATGAATCGCTGCTGAATGATGACATGACCGATGATGACGAGAATGAAACCGACAAAAAAGACTTCATTTCCCGTCTGAACCCGGACAGTCTGAAAGTTTTCCGCGGTGTGGCCGAAAAATGTCTGGCCGAAGCGCAGACCGGTGACACCTTCCAGTTCCTGCGCACCGGATATTTCTGCAAGGATCCGGACAGCACCGCCGAACTCCCCGTTTTCAACCGGGTCGTCGGCCTGAAAGACAGTTTTGCAAAACAAACAAAGTGAGGACACTGTAATGAAAGTCAGAACAAGATTTGCCCCTTCCCCCACGGGCTTCCTGCATCTCGGCGGGCTGCGCAGCGCGCTGTACGGCTATCTTTTTGCCCGTCAGAACAACGGTACATTCATTCTCCGTATCGAGGATACCGATCAGGAGCGTTTTGTCGAAGGCGCGACTGAGGTTATCTACAACACGCTGCGCGACTGTGGCATGAACTGGGATGAAGGTCCCGATGTCGGCGGCGATTACGGTCCCTACATCCAGAGCGAGCGCAAGGACCTTTACCTGCCCTACGCGAAGCAGCTGGTTGAAAGCGGTCACGCCTACTACTGCTTCTGCACAAAGGAAGAGCTGGATGAGCGCCGTCACGCGGCAGAGGCGCGCGGCGAGGTTTTCAAGTATGACAAACACTGCCTGAACCTTTCAAAAGAGGAAGTTCAGGCCAGGCTGGACGCCGGCGTTCCCTACGTAATCCGGCTGAACGCGCCCACAACCGGCGAAAGTCATTATCATGACATTGTATTCGGAGACATGGTATTCCCGAATGACACACTGGATGATATGGTGCTGATCAAGCAGGACGGCATGCCCACTTATAACTTCGCCAACGTGATTGATGACCATCTGATGGGTATCACCCATGTCATGCGCGGTATGGAATACCTTTCCTCCACACCCAAATACAATCTTCTTTACGAGGCGTTCGGCTGGGAGATTCCTCAGTACATCCATATGCCTCCCGTCATGCGTGATGCGCAGCATAAGCTTTCCAAACGCGACGGCGACGCGTATTATTCCGACTTCATCGCCAAGGGCTACCTGAGTGAAGCGATTGTCAACTATCTCGCTCTTGTCGGCTGGAATCCCGGTACCGAAAATGAGTTCTTCACGCTGGAAGAGCTGGCCGAAGCGTTTGATGTCAACCGCATCAACAAAGCGCCCGGCATCTTTGACGTGGATAAGCTCACATGGTTCAATGCGGAATACATCCGCCGTATGAGTCCGGCGGAGTATCTGGAAAAAGTCACCCCGTGGTTCGATAAAGTTCTCGCCGGAAAGGGCATCTGCTACACCCGTCTGGCTGAACTGATGCAGGAACGCACGGAGATTTTCTCCCGTGTGCCCGAAATGGTATCCTTCCTCGGCGAACTGCCGGATTATGATATCTCGCTCTATACCCACAAGAAAATGAAGACGGATCCCGTTGTGGCCCGGAACGCGCTCACGATGGTCCGTCCCGTGCTGGAAGGCATCAGTGACTGGACGGAGCCGGTCATCCACGATACGCTGATGGCCGCTATCGCGGAAGCCGGTCTGAAGAACGGTGCCGTTCTCTGGCCTCTGCGTATCGCGATCTCAGGTCAGGCCAGCACACCCGGCGGAGCGATTGAAATCGCCTGGCTGCTCGGAAAAGAAGAAACACTCCGCAGGCTGGACAACGGTCTCGCGAAACTGGAGGATATACAGGCATGATCGATTTCAGATCTGACTATCTTGAAGGATGTCACCCTTCCATCCTGAAGCTGCTTCAGGAGACCAACCTCGAGCAGACACCCGGCTACGGCACGGATGATTACTGTCAGGCCGCAGCAGACGCCATCCGCGACACGTTCGGCTGCCCGGATGCCGCGGTGCATTTTGTTGTGGGCGGCACACAGGCGAACGCGATTGTCATTGACGCCGCGCTGCGTACCTATCAGGGTGTTCTGTGTCCCTTCAGCGGTCACATCAACCAGCATGAAACAGGCGCGATCGAGGCCCACGGGCACAAAGTCATCGCGCTTCCCGCGAAGGACGGCAGAATCACGTCCTCCCAGGTCAGCGTTTTCTGTGCGCTGCAGGGTGATGATGAACATACCGTCATGCCCGGCATGGTTTACATTTCCCTGTCAACCGAACTGGGCACATTGTATGACCTTACCCAGCTGCGTGACCTGTACATGACCTGCAGGCAGAACGGCATTTATCTGTATATTGACGGCGCGCGCCTCGGGTACGCGCTTTCTTCCCCGCTGACCGATCTGAAGCCGGAGGATATCGCGAACTGCTGTGATGTGTTCACCGTAGGCGGAACCAAGCAGGGCGCGCTGTTCGGTGAGGCAATCGTTATCACCAATCCTGAACTGAATGATCACTTCCGGCATGTCATCAAGCAGCACGGCGGCATGCTGGCAAAAGGCCGTCTCCTCGGCCTGCAGTATCTGGCGCTCATGAAGGACGGCCTTTACTTCACACTGGCGAAGCAGGCCGTAACACAGGCCATGCGGATCCGCGAAGCGCTGTGCGAAAAGGGAATCACGCTGTTCACAGACGGACCTACAAACCAGCTTTTCCCTGTGTTTTCCGATGAGCAGGCGGAAAAACTGGAGGAGGAGTTCATCTTTTCCCCGTGGGAACGCGTGGATGAAGGGCATACCGCCTACCGTCTGTGCACATCATGGGCCACTACAGACGAGAATACAAACAGGCTCATCAGCGCCATCCGCGCGCTCTGACACGTGGTATTCCGCCATCCACTGAGAATCGGACAGGAGTTGATCTTATGAAATGTCACCGCATAAAACATATCGCGGCCGCCTTTACGGCATGCGTGCTGATGTATACGGAAGCCTGCGCGCTGCCCTGTATCGAGCCCGTCAAAGAGCAGGATACGGTTGTCGGATATGTCTGGCTGGAAGACGGAACCGAGGTCAACGGACCTGAAGGATGGTCCGGAATTGCCTTCAAAACCGATAACGGCAAGGTCCTTTCCGGGGCATGGCGGGGCGCGGACGGAAATCCCGTGGAGCTCGGCAGCGGCGGCTATGCACGTGTTGAAATGACCTATGAAAGAAACAAGCTCCGCAAAAAGTGTTATTTTAACCTGAGCGGTGTTCCGGTTGCCGGTCCCGAAGGGTGGGCATGGTGCGAATACCAGTTCAAAAACAATTCCAGGCAGCCCACCAAAGTATCCGCGTTTTCCGCTGACGGCACCCCGTTCGTCAATGAGCGCGGCTATTTCTCCGTTGTATATGAATACGGCCGGAATGACCGTATCACTTCCGAAGAGTTTTACGGTCCGGACGGCAAAAGATGCCTCTGCACGGAAGGATACGCGAAAGCCACATACGGCTTTACTTCCGTCGGCGATCCTACACTTACAACATACTATGATATCAATAACCGGCCGGTTGCCGTTCCCGCCCTCGGGTGCGCGTCCGTTCTCCGCGAATACCGCGGGCGTCATCTGATCAGCTGGACCTACCGCGGCACAGACAAAAAACCGGTCAACGGTCCCGAAGGTTGGGCCACACTGACAAACACGCTGAACAAAACACGTAACGCTGTCGATTCCTCCACATATACCGACAGGAACGGAAACCCCGCCGCCGGTCCGGAAGGCTGGCATAAAGCCATTTATCACACTGACAAAAAAGGCAACGTTGAGTCCTCCGAGTATTATGACGTTAACGGTCAGCCCTTTACCCCGGCCGCGGACAGTACAGCCGCGGCGCGAACCGAACAGACCGAGGATGAAAGCGGTTATCTCCGTTATGTGACAGCGTACGCAGCGGACGGTTCGGTTCTTTATCCCGTTACCGTATATGTTCTTTCCGGTGACGGAAAGATTCTCCGGGAAAGCCGCGTTGACGCGAACGGAACCGATATCACGGACCGGAAAAACGTATGCGCCGTATTGTACCTGTATGACAGCACGAACAGGATCACCGGCATCCGGTATCAGGACGCTCACGGGCAGCCGGTCGTTTCCGCGGAAGGATACGCGGGATTCGATGATATCCTCGATCAATACGGTTTTGTTCTGGAGCGGCATTATCTTGATGCCGACGGTTCGCCGGCTGTCCTGCCGGACGGTTCCTCCGGTATTCGCTGCCTGTACGGTGCCGGAATGAACAAAACCGGCGAACAACTGCTGGATGCCGAAGGAAACGAACTTGTACAGCAGTAAGCACGCCACTCAAAAACGCCGACCCGACCGGGCCGGCGTTTTCATTACGCTTTATGCTTCTCCGTGGCTTCTCGCCTTGGCGCGCAGGCTGTGATCCAGCTGGCGCTTACGCATACGCAGGTTTTTCGGCGTAATTTCCAGCAGTTCATCATCATCAATAAACTCCATGCATTCCTCCAGCGTCAGCGGATGTACGGAGATCAAACGCATCGCGTCTTCGGAAGCGGACGCGTTGCGCATGTTGGTTACATGCTTCGCCTTGCACACATTCACAACCAGGTCTCCGGGCCGCGCGTTCTGACCGCAGATCATACCCATATAGACTTCCTGACCCGCGCCGATAAACAGCGTGCCGCGTTCCTGTGAATAGAACAGACCGTATGAAGTCGCGACACCTGTTTCGAAGCAGACCAGCGCGCCGACATTGCGGTGCGGGATATCGCCCTTTACAGGCTCATACTTTTCAAACACGGAAGACATAATGCCTTCACCGCGGGTATCGGTCATGAATTCACTGCGATATCCGAACAAACCGCGGCTGGGCACCAGGAATTCAAGACGCACGCGGTCAATACCGGACATATGTTCCAGTGTTCCGCGTCTGCGGCCGATTTTTTCAATCACGGCGCCGGCGCTTGCCTGAGGCGTGTCCACAACAAGGCGTTCGATCGGCTCGCACTTCACGCCGTCAATCACCTTATAGATGACCTGCGGCTTGCTCACAGCGAATTCATAGCCCTGGCGGCGCATATTCTCAATCAGGATCGAAAGATGCAGTTCACCGCGGCCGCATACTTCAAACGCGTCCGTTGTCTGCGTATCATTCACACGCAGGGATACGTCCGTCTGCAGTTCGCGCATCAGGCGCGCGCGCAGGTGGCGGCTTGTTACATACTGCCCTTCACGGCCGGCAAAAGGACTGTCGTTCACAGAGAATGTCATACTCACGGTCGGCTCCGAGATTTTCACAAACGGCAGACCTTCCACATGCTCGGGATCACAGATGGTATCCCCGATGGAGATGTTCTCGGCGCCGTACAGCGCCACAATATCACCCATGGAAACTTCACTCGCGGGAATCCGCTTCAGTCCGTCATACTGGAACAGACCGCCGAGGCGCCACACGGGGCTGGTTTCACCGGTTTCAAGGTTGGTATGAATAACATTCATGCCTTCGGTAAATTTACCGCGTACAATGCGGCCCACACCGATACGGCCGACATATTCACTGTAGTCAATCGTGGAGATCAGCACCTGCGCGGGGCCTTCGTCGTCACCTTCGGGTGCGGGAATATACTTCAGGATCGCGTCAAACAGCGGACGCAGATCGGTTCCGGGCACATCCGGATCCAGGGTCGCGATTCCTTTACGGGCGGAAACATACAGGATCGGATTTTCGATGGTGGTCTCATCCGCTTCCAGATCGATCAGCAGATCCAGTATCTCGTTCACTACTTCATCGCAACGGGCATCGGGCCTGTCGATCTTGTTGATCACAATCAGCACTTTCAGCTTCAGTTCCAGTGCTTTTTTCAACACGAAACGGGTCTGGGGCATGGGGCCTTCAAAGCTGTCCACCAGCAGCAGCACGCCGTCAACCATTTTCAGCACGCGTTCGACCTCGCCGCCGAAGTCGGCATGGCCGGGCGTGTCAACAATATTGATTTTATGTCCGGCATAGTGCACGGCTGTATTCTTGCTCAGAATCGTAATGCCGCGTTCACGCTCAATATCGTTGGAGTCCATCACACGGTCAACGGTTGCCTGATTCTCACGGTATACGCCGCCCTGTTTCAGCATCTGGTCCACCAGCGTGGTCTTGCCATGGTCAACGTGCGCGATAATCGCAATATTTCTGATATCTTCTCTGATCATATAACGGTCACCTTTCCGCTGTATCTGTCAGCTCAAGTCCTTCATTGTTCTCGCATGCCAGCCGGATGCTCCATTCGTTTTCAAACAGGAGCACATCGCGGCCGTGGCTGTCCTTCGCGCGTCCCGACGTGGATGTCAGTTTCAGATCCTCCACGGGCTTCGGTGTCTTCACAACCCAGCGCACGAAACGGAACGGCATGCCTTCCATCACGATCTCAACCTGATACTCCGTTCGCAGCCGGTGCTCCAGCACCTCAAACTGAAGCATACCGACAACGCCGACCATAAACTCTTCACGCCCGGTTTCGGTCCGGATAAAGGTCTGAATCGCGCCTTCCTCAGCCAGCTGCGTGATGCCCTTCTGGAACTGTTTACGCTTCATGCTGTCCATCGGCCGCACACGGTTGAAAAACTCAGGCGCGAAAACAGGAATGTTTTCATAATGCAGCTTCGGTCCGTCGGACAGCGTATCGCCCAGCCGGTATATTCCGGGGTCAAAAAGACCGATGATATCGCCCGCGAAGGCTTCCTCCACCGCTTCGCGCTCATCCGCCATAAACTGCTGCGGCTGCTTAAGCGCCACGGGTTTGCCGGTTCCGCTGTGCCATACCTCCATGCCCTTTTCAAACGCGCCCGATACAACACGCATAAACGCGAGACGGTCGCGGTGGGCAGGGTTCATATTAGCCTGAATCTTGAAAACAAAGCCGGAAAAATAAGGTTCCTTAGGACCGACCTCACCCTGATCGCTTGTGCGTGAAAGGGGCGGCGGTGTAAAGGAAAGGAATCTGTCCAGGAACGGCTCAACACCGAAGTTGGTTACCGCGGAACCGAAGAACATCGGTGTCAGCTGGCCATGCAGCACTTTATCCAGGTCAAAGGCGTCCCCGGCCTCATCCAGCAGCTCAATTTCATCCCGCAGCCGGTCCAGATAATGTGCCTCAAGATAATTGCCGATCGTCGGGTCATCAATGGAGATGTCTGTTTTTTCTACCATTTTCTGACCGTGATCGCCGCCTGTATACAGCTCAACAATACGCGTGTCGCGGTGATATACACCCTGGAAATCCCCGTCCACACCGATCGGCCAGTTCATCGGGCAGGATCTGATTCCGAGCACCTGCTCCAGCTCTTCCATCAGTGCGAAGGGATCCTTGGCCGCCCGGTCCATCTTGTTCACAAATGTGAAAATCGGAATGTTCCGCATCCGGCAGACCTTGAACAGCTTGATTGTCTGTGCTTCGACGCCCTTCGCGGCGTCCAGCAGCATTACAGCCGCGTCGGCGGCAACAAGCACACGGTAGGTATCTTCGGAAAAGTCCTGATGTCCGGGTGTATCCAGAATATTGATTCTGTATCCGTCATATACAAACTGCATTGCCGAGGAGGTTACGGAAATGCCGCGTTGCTTTTCAATATCCATCCAGTCGGATGTCGCGTGTTTGTCCGTCTTGCGCGCTTTGACACTGCCCGCGGAGCGGATCGCGCCGCCGTACAGCAGCAGTTTCTCTGTCAGTGTGGTTTTACCGGCGTCAGGGTGTGAAATAATCGCAAAGGTACGCCGTTTCTCCACTTCATCGTGCAGAAGGTCGCGGAACGCTTGTGTATCCTTGCTCGGCAGCATGAGATCCCTCCCGGAAAATAGTTCGGCACCAAATAAATATTTTACAATCAGTCTGCATTTTCTGTCAAGCAAAAACGTCTTTCTCAGCGAAAAACGTATAAAAAGGGCCCCCTACAGAAAGTCAATTTGTCAAAAAGCGCAGGCTGCGCAGGTTTCCGATGGAAATCTCATTCACGACCGCCGGTGGCGGAAATCTCGTGAATGAGTTTCTCAAG
>JAKSQH010000065.1 GCA_024404245.1 Clostridia bacterium | reverse complement strand
GTGAAGGTGAACTTATCGTTCGTTGTCAGGTCGCGGCCTTCCAGTTCCTTGGCACCGGTCAGTGTAATGCCGCCGGCCGCCCCGTAGGTGTTGGTGAATTCGATATCATCGCTGTCGGTAGTCACGATCTCAGCCTTCAGCGTGCCGTCACCGTTATCTGTTACGGACACTTTGACTGTCAGTTTGCTGCTGTCTTTCGTTACACCGTCGATACCCGTATCATCTTCGGTGATGGTATAGGTGTAATTGCCCACACTGTCCAGACCTGAATATTCGATCTTCGTGAAGGTGATAACTCCGTCTTTATCACTGGCACCGGTAGCCACAGTGGTGTTGTTCTCATCCTTCACGGTAAAGGTGAACACATCATCATCTGTCAGATCACGGCCGTCCATTGTCTTGGTACCGGTCAGCGTAATCTCGCCCTTGGCCGCGTATGTATTTGTAATAATGACGGGATCAGTTTCCGTACCCAGCGGTTTTCCGGTTTCCGGAGATACAAGTGTCGCCGTCAGGGTACCGTTGCTGTATTCCAGCTTTACCTTGACATTGTACGTGTTCGTATCATACGTCCAGCCCTTGGGTACTTCCGTCGGAATAACTTCCTTAACGGTATACTCAAAATACCGGGTCGTATCTACGCCCAGATCAGCGTGCGTATAGGTAATCTCGCCGAAGGACTTCGTTTCGCCGTTCTTCGCGCTGACCGTTGTCACATCAGGCATCGGAGCGCCCGTTGTTACCGCGGCCAGGCTGAACGTGAACATGGTGGTGCTGTCATTTTTGCCTGTTACTTTCTTCTTCGCGAACACCTCGGTACTCGCGGTCATGGAGTCCGTAAAGGCTACGCTGATAGGAGCGTCCGCTGTATGATCCTTTGTCACCGTGACCTTCACAGGTTCCGCGCTGTCAATCGCATAGCCCGTAGGTGCCGCGGTCTCCACGACCCAGTAGTCGCCTGTCGGCAGCGCTTCGGAAATCGCGGTTCCGTCAGTTCCCGTTGTCAGCGTGGCAACAGGATCACCGGTGCAGGACGCGTTATCGTAAATCTCAAACTCAGCGTCCTTCAGATATTTGTCTTCGTCATCCGCGTCCGTCTTAACCACTTCGATATATCCTTCGCCGTAGTCATTGACAAATTCCGGCACTTCGGTATCGGTGGAAGGGATCGCCCTCAGCTTGTTACTCACAATACGCAGTGTAACGCTGACAGTTTTCACGGTTGTGTCGTACACAATACCGCGGCCGGGATTCTCCGGTACAATCTCAGTGATTTCATACTCAAAAACCTTGCTGATGTCAGCACCCAGGTCCGTGCCTTTGAAATCAATTTCGTCGAAAACGCCGGTTTCACCGCCCGCCACTTCAACCGTGGTATTTTTCGGCATCGGCGCGCCTTCGGTTTTCGCGGTCAGTTTGAATGTGAACTTTTCGTCGGTGGTCAGATCCTCACCGAGTGTTTTCTGTACCTTGAATGCCGCCTTTGCCTTCAGTTCCGTATCGGTAAAGGCAACGGTACAGGGAGCTTCCGCCGTATGATCCTTTGTTACAACAACTTTTACCGGATCCGGATTATCAATGGCATAGCCTCTGGGTCCGATGGTTTCCACAACCCAGTATTCGCCCGCGGGCAGCGCTTCTTCCGTCATTGCGGTGCCGTCGTTTCCCGTAGTCATGCTCGCGACCGGTTCGCCGTCGCAAAGCTGGTTGTCATATACTTTGAACGAAGCGCCTTCCAGCGTCACAGAGCTGTTCGCGCTGTCACTTTTTGTTACTTTGATAAAGCCGCCGTCATAAGTGTTAGTGATAATAATGGGGTTTGATTCCGAGCCTGTAGGCGATCCATTCTCATAATAATCGATACATTCCGCGACCAGCTCATCGCCGTCTCTTCTCAGTTCGATCGTGACCGTATATTCTTTTTCGTCATACAATACATGAGGAACCTTATCACCGTCACTCGGGATAATTTCCTTCACGGTATACTGGTATAATCTGCTGTCATATCCGGCCAGATCACTCGGTTTGAAATCGATTCGTCCGAAGGGCGCGCTTTCACCGTCCGCTACGGTTATCGTCCGCTGATCAGCGGCGGGCATCGGATTGCTGCCGGACTTCGCGCTTAGTTCAAATGAGAATCGCGACGTCGTATCCGTCTTTCCGGTCAGATTCTTCACGGCGTAAATCCGGACAGTCGCGCCTTTTGTATCGTTCCATGTATACTTGTAAACCTGAGGTTTGCCGCTGGCACTGAGCGCCAGGGTGAATTGTTTCGCGCTCGTCCGGTCAATCGAATAACCCTCAGGCGCCTCAACTTCCTTCACCCAGTAGTCGCCGATCGGCAGATAATCGGATAAGGCTTCTCCGTTATCATCCGTAACCAGCGTCGTTACATAATAGTCATCTGTGCAGGCAGAATTCGAGTAAATCTTGAATTTCGCGCCGGCCAGCATCTTCGTTGTGTCCGCCGCGTCGGCCTTTATTACTCTGATTCGGCCTTGTCCTTTAGACTTTTTGTTCAGCACCTGATGTTCTGAGCTGCTGGGCCCGGTGCCGATAACCTGCGATGTGGTACTGGAGTCATACACACCGACTTCATAGATCGTGAAATCAGGGTCATAACCGTCCGGCGGCGTGATCTCCTGCACATAATAGGTGCCGTACGGAATATATCCGGTTTTAGCGTAGCCGGTTCCGTTCGCGGTTGTCATTGATGTCACAAGTTGTGTGCAATCAGGATCCGAATAGACACCGAATACCGCTCCGCCGAGGTGCGTGCTCGGACTATCCGCGTCGGCTTTATATACTTTGATCTGACCTTCCGGGGTTTCATTCCACTCATCGAGGATCGCGGCGTTTACTGAGCCGGGGCCGATGACCTGAGTGGCTGTACCCTCATTGTTGACTTCTACCTTGAATATCTCGGCGCTTGTCGTGTAGTGATTGGGGGCTCTGAATTCCTTTACATAATATGTGCCGAAAGGAATTTCGCTGCTGAACGCGTATCCGTTTTCATCCGACGCGTGCATAACATAGGCATTTTTGTTATCCGGCAATGACAGCCGTGTTTTGCATTCAGGATCGGTATAGATATAGTACTGTGCGTTCTCCAGCATCTTTGTGTCATCTTCGGCGGCCGCTTTATACAGGCATATGCGTCCATGGCCCGCCTTGTTCGTCACAACGCTTGTATTGACTGTCGCGCATCCTCCGTCTGTCACCGTAACGGTGTGCACGGTGCCGTCCGGCGCGTATCCCTGCGGTGTGGTTGTTTCCTTCACCCAGTACTGGCCGACCGGAATACTCGTTTGCAGTTTGGCGTAGCCGTTACTGTCAGTGGGGCCCAGAACAGCGCTTTCCTCACTGCACTGCGCGTCGGAATATACCGTGAACACAGCACCGGAAAGCATTTTGCTCGTATTGTCCGCGTCCACCTTACGCACATCAATATATCCGTATGCCTTGGTATTCAGCACAGGGTTCCCGCCATTGACACGCGAGGTAGTATCACCCGTCACAGTTACGGTATAGGTGTTGCTTTCATTCAGCTTGTAGCCCGCGGGCGCTACGATTTCTTTGATGTAATACGTGCCTTCCGGCAGCGCTTTGCTGAGAGCGTAACCGTTTTCATCCGTGGGACCGAGATCGCCGGCCTTCTGGGTGCAGCCCGCGTCCCTGAAAATACCGAAGGTCGCCCCGGACAGCTTCTTGCTGCTGTTGGCGCTGTCCGCCTTGACGATATCGATGTATCCGCGCGCGCCTTCTACCTCATTCACAATGGCGTTACCGCCGTTGACATAGGTCAGGCCTTCACCTGAGGTGACTGTCACGGTGTATACCGTGTCATCCATGATATACCCTTCGGGGACAGAGGTTTCTTTTACATAGTATGTACCGGGCTCCGTCCGGTTCAGGATAGACGCGGCAAGCGCGGGATAATTGGAATCCGCGCCGATCGCGGTCGGGCTGAAGGTATCAACCGCCTGAGCGCAGTCCTCATCCGAATATACGGTAAACACAGCGCCTTCAACCGCGTCACCGTTGCTGTCCTTTTTCAGCACAACAATTCCGCCCTTGTACAGCAGGGCTTTTACGGTACGGGATATCGGTTCATGCAGGGTCTGATGCAGTTCAACGCCGAAGTTCTCCACTTCTTTAACCACATAGGAAACAGCGTCACCAACGTCCCTGACTTCCACCTTAGCCTTCGGCGCGAAGTTCAGACCGGGGGATGTTCTCTGATGTACAATTGTTCCCTCATAAGGCTGGTAGGTTCCGTCATCAGCCAGATAGACATAGTTCCAGATAACGCGGCTGAAAGCGGACGCGCCGCCGGCACGCCACTGTCCGGGATTGATTGTATTGCCGTTTTCATCCTTGAGCTTCAACGGTTCCTGGGAACCGTTGATTGTTCCTGTCTTGGAGGGGCAGATCACGTTGATAACAATATACTCGTTATCGCTGATCGGTAATCCCTTGTTCTGAATTTCCGAATTCGGTGTCGGGTCAAGATCCTTCAGATTGATGGATCCGTTTTTGACATCCACGGAATAGAAGGTCAGCGTCGTGTTACCGAATTTTCCGCCCAGCTCTTCCCAGCTGGCCACGGTACCGTTGCCCCAGTACTCGTCGTTCGCGTTCTTACTTACAACTTCAACACCGTTTTTCAGCCTGCCGCCGGGCTTTCCGTCCGATGTGGCGCCGGTGACATCCGGACCGGCCATCAGCTGTGAAAGCGCGGTGGCTTTATCAAGCAGATACGCGGCATAGTCCTGGTCAGTCCCTTCGGGAGAACCCTTGTCGAAGCCGAACTGGATATCATATCCGCCGTAATTGAATTTTCCGGAACCGTCATATGTAACATTCAGGAACTGCTTGTAAACACCTTCCGGCCAGGTATCATCCCGGAGATACATCTGGCTTACGGCGTGCGTTGTGCTGCCATCCACCTGAGTATATGATGAACCGGTTTTTTCATACAGATGAATATTCGGACCGAAATCGACCCGCTGGCCGTCAAAAGCTGTACCCTGCATCAGCTTGATATCGACATCCTGCAGTTTGCCGTCAATCTTACCGATATAGCTGATCAGCTGTGTGCTCTGTATGGGCAGCGGATCCACGCCGGCTTCGTCACCGTACTGCACCGTGTAATTCTGATCGCCGATTTCACCGTTCAGAACATAATCGCCGGAGGCGTCAACCTCCATCAGATAGACACCGGCCATTTTCACGGTCTGGTCGGTAATGGAAAACGGAGGAAGCGTCAGTGTTTCGGATCCGCTCTGTGCTGTGAACTGCGCGGTCACAGGATCGGTAACGCGGGTATAGCCGGTTCCGTCCTTCCGGAACAGCGCGAACTTTGTGGTAAACGCACTGTGCGCGCCGCTTACGGTAACAGTGGGCGTAATGATCAGCTCACCCTGATCATTCAGCGTGTCCTTTGTCGGCATAAAGGGGTCGGAAGACTGCTTGTCCAGCGTGGTAACGGCAGCGCTGATCTCAGCGTGGCCGCTCTGATGATAAACATCAGCGACAACGCCGTATTGCGTGATTTCCGCCAGTCCCATATCCAGCAGATCCCCGTATGTGATATCGGGGTTCTGTGTCGGTGCCGTTGTTGCCCCGGCCGGCAGGCACGCCGCCAGTAACATCGCCGCGCATATAAACGCGAACACCGTTCTCAGCATGGATTTCCGGGCAGAATTCTTCATAGCAATTCCCTCCGCTGTCAATGATATTTCTCCGGCCGACGCGCCGGAATGACCGTCACGATGAACGGTCCGGCAGAATATTCTTAAGAAAGTGTAATCCGGTATGACATCAAGATATTGTACTTTGCCGAAAAGTTTAACAATTCGCGGGCTGATTTCTTTGCTACAAAATATAGGTTTCACGCGTGTAACCTGTTTTTTTCATGCAAAAAACAGCCCAATGTAGATTGGAACAAGTTACCCTACCATATTATGTATATCCATTCAACTGTTTCAACGATTGTTCATGATAGCTTTAGAGTTTCGTAACTCTTTTGTAATGCAAAAGAATCAATATGTCGTATTTATCGGTTGAAAATCATTTCACGCCGGTTTGTCTATATCTTGCGTCAGGTACATGCCGGTCGGAAGCATGTCCGGCACACGGAAAAGCCGCGGCGGATCATCCGATCCGCCGCGGCGTGATTTCCCCTGATATTTATGAAGCTTTATTTTCCGGAAACCGTCAGTTCACCCGCGTCCAGTGACGGGGAAGCAATGCTGCTGCCTTCAAACTTCAGGTCGTTGCCGACCTCGCGTACATTTTCCAGCAGCTGATAGAAATTGCCGGCCACCGTGATCTGCTTCACCGGGCGGCCTTTTTTGCCGTTTTCGATCACAAATCCCTTGGCCAGCAGGGAGAAATCACCGCTTACGGCGTTCGCTCCCGCGTGCAACCCGCTCACCTCGGTAATCAGAATACCGTTGCCCGCCTCCTCCATCAGCTGATCCGGCGTTTTCTCACCGGGCTGAATAAACAGATTGGTCGGGGCTACATGCACCGGGGATGAATAGCCGGCGCGGCTGGCGTTACCCGTGGTGGTGACGCCCTGTTTCTTCGCTGTTTTACGGGAGTGCAGCAGCGTTTTCAGCACGCCGCGGTCAACCACCGCCTTGGTGCGGGCGGCGGAGCCTTCCCCGTCAAAAGCACATGAGGCATAGCCGCCGGGCAGCAGCGGATCATCCATAACCGTAACCTTGTCGGACGCGATCTTCGTACCTTCGCGTCCCGCCAGCAGTGACAGCTTCTTCTGCGCGTTTTCCGCGGAGAACATGCCGCAGAATGTCTGCAGCAGGCTGCTCATGGCGTCATAACGGATAATAACGCGGTATTTCCCGGAGGAGACCGGCGCGGCGTTCAACTGGGAAAGCGCGTCCTCCGCCGCCTCGCGTCCCACTTTTTCCGCGTCAATCTCACGGAAGTTGCGTGCGACGGCTATCTGCCCTCCGGTCGCGGTGTCATCGCCTTCCGTCGCAATTGCCGACAGCATCGCGTAGCCGACACTGTCGCGGCTGACCAGATCCAGCCCGAAGCTGTTTTTCAGATGAATCAGACCGCTGACAGTTGCCATGCGGGAACCCTGGACCTTCCGGATTCGCGCGTCCGCTGCTTTTGCGGCCTTCTCCATGTTCAGGCATACAGCCAGCTTATCCTCCGCGCTGATATCGGCCAGGTCGCTTTCCGTCTCCGGCAGTTCCGGATAGGATGCCTCCCCGGCAAAAATCTCATCCTGCTCATCAGTCTCCGTCAGGGCCGCGGAATCCTTCACGCCCTCAATCAGCTGCGCTATGGCATCATCATCAAAGGCCTGGGTGGAGGCATAACCCATGCGTCCGTTCACCGTACCCCGCAGCCCCAGACCGGTGGATTTGCTCACCTGATACTGGTTGATCTCTCCATCCATGGCGGAAGCGCGGAAGCTTTCATTCTCCGCGTAATATACCTCGGCGGTATCAATCCCGGCGGCTTTGGCGGCAGCCAGGAGCCTGTCAATAAACGCGTTCATCATCACGTATGCCCCTTTCTCAGCCCTTGCCGCCCACGGTGATCTCAGTCACTCGGATCATGGGCTGGCCGACATTGGTCGGGATGCTGCCGCTCACAGAGCCGCACATACCCTGTTCCATCCGCATATCCTTACCCACACGGTCAATGCGGGTCAGGATCTGGCTTCCCCGGCCGATCAGGGACGCGCCGCGAACGGGATACACGATTTTTCCGTCCTTCACCCAATAGCCCTCATTCACGGCAAAGTTGAACTCGCCTGTGGCGGGGTTCACCGAACCGCCGCCCATCCGTTTGGCGTAAAGACCGTCGCCCATCGTGGCGATGATCTCGTCATTGTCGTCATTACCCGCCGCAATGTAAGTATTGCGCATGCGGGAAGTGGGCGCGAAGGCATAGCTCTGCCGGCGTCCGGAGCCGGTCACCGGCATGTTCATACGGCGCGACCCCAGCTTGTCAATCATATAGCTTGTCAGTATACCGTCCTTGATCAGCACAGTCTTCCGCGTGGGCGTACCCTCATCGTCCACATGCAGGCTGCCCCACGCGCCCGGGATCGTGCCGTCATCAATAGCCGTCACACGGGGGTTAGCCACCTGCTGACCCAGTTTACCGGTAAACTCGCTGATGCCGTAAGCCACGCTGGTGGCTTCCAGGCTGTGGCCGCAGGCCTCATGGAAAATAACGCCGCCGAAGCCGTTGTCTATCACAACCGGCATTACACCCGCGGGGCACACCGGAGCGTGCAGCATGGTCACCGCGCCGCCGGCAGCGGTTCTGGCGGCCTTTTCCGGATCGATCGCATCATCAAAAGCTTCAAAGCCCATGTGCGCTCCCGGGCCGCTGAAACCGGTCTGGTTCTCTGTGCCGTTTCCGGCCACAGCCGTCACACCGACGCGGGTCCATACACGGCGGTCGGTAGTGAACACACCCTCGGTATTGCAGATCAGCACATCCTGCAGGCTGTCAAGATAGTAGGCGTCAACCTGCACAATCTCATTGCTCACACCGCGTGCCGCGCTGTCCGCGGCACGGAGCTTATCCGTTTTCAGCGCCGTTTTCACATCGGTCGGCAGCAGGCGGATCTCTTCCGGGCGCGCGGCATTCACCGCGGTAAAGGGCACCGGAATACATCCGCTGCCGCCCCTGACTGCGGCGGCCGCCTTGGCAGCCGCGTCCAGCAGTCCCTCGCGGCTTGTGTCATTAGTGTGTACGTACACGGCGTTCACACCGCTGAACACACGAATGCCCGCGCCGTGCAGGCGTCCGGTGCTGACCGTCTCAATCTTTCCCGAGTTCAGGCGGATGTTGTGGTTCACGCGGTCTTCCATAAAGATCTCGGCAAAGTCGCCGCCGGTACGTACGGCACAGGCCAGAACCTCACCGGCGATATTCTGATCCAGCATCCAGGTTTTCCCCTCTCTGTACGGTTTTCCCATTTCCCGGTATATATTATCGGAATATTTCCGTTCCCGCGGCAGTTCCGGGGCAGGCGCGGCATTTCAGGCACGCGATCCTGTACGAGCGCGGAATACATATCATGATTTCGGAAACGGTATGCCAATATTATACAGTACCTGTTTAAAAAAGGCAACAGAGCCGCGTGCGATCCGCTCCGCGCGAATTTGTAAAAAAATTTCAAAAAGAAGCAGGAAAAAGGCATTTTATCTATAATTTGTTAATTGGAGAAAATGTGCGTAAACACATATACAAATCCAAGTTTGAAAGGAAGGAACCCCAATGTCTCTACCCTGGATTATCGCCGTGCTGATCTTCATCGCGGCGACACTCGCCTATGTGGCATGGAACTATATCCGTATCCGCAAGATGCCGGAAGGCACTCCCGACATGGTCGACATGGCCGGCATCATCCGCTCCGGCGCCAACGCGTTCATGATCACGGAGTACAAAACAATCGCGGTCGTTGTGGCGCTGATCGCGCTGGCCCTGTCGCTGTTTGTTGAAAGAACCAGCGGCATCACATTCCTGATCGGCGCCACAATGAGCAGCTGTGTATGCGTGCTCGGCATGAAGAGCGCCACCTATGCCAATGTCCGCACCGCGAACAAGGCCCGTGAAAGCATGTCCGTCGGCGAAACCGTCAAGGTCGCGCTGTGCGGCGGCAGCATCTCCGGTCTGAGCGTCCAGGCCTTCGGCCTGCTCGGTCTGGTCGGCGTGCTGCTCATCTGGGGCGGTGTCAGCAGTCAGGCGGACGGCAGCGGTCTGCTCGCCCGTCTTGACGGCGTCAACGCCTCCGTGATGCGTGTGTCCACCTACTCCCTCGGTTGCTCTCTGGTGGCCATGTTCAACCGTGTCGCCGGCGGCAACTACACCAAGGCCGCTGACATCTCCGCCGATATTCTGGCAAAGATCCGCAATGACCTGCCTGAGGATGACAGCCGCGTGCCCAATGTCATCGCGGACTTCATCGGTGACAATGTCAACGACATCGCCGGCAACTGCTCCGACCTGCTGGAAAGCTTTGTCGCGACCATGTCCGCCA
>JAKSQH010000064.1 GCA_024404245.1 Clostridia bacterium | reverse complement strand
TGCGCTACAACGTATGGCGGGATTTTACTCTTCTCCAACTGTTAAAGACCGGATTCTATTATCATGCAATACCGGCAAAAGTCAATAGCAGGCAGGTAGGATATACACCTCATATTCCGGTTACAGCCGTTCTTCCCTGTTTCTTTTTTGTTTTCGGCGTTATGCCTGTGCGTTTATCTGTAGCCAAACAGTATACAACCGGATACTTGACGAAAAGATACATTGCGGTTAAAATCATTACATTCCGTGGAAAGGGTAAGGTATTGCATCTGATGAGAATGAGCAACTGAGCAGGGCATATGTATTCTGTCCCCCGTCGCGGGGGCTGTGTTTACTGTGCCGCTGTGAGGCTGCTTTTTTGCGTGTTCTCGTTCAGCAGATAACATCAGCGCTACCGGGCAGTCAACAGCGGCATACTCATGGAGTGTGGTATAAAATGAAGAACAATAAACTGCTGCTTGAAGCGTCCATGGTGGAAAAAGCATACGGTGACCGTATTCTGTTCAAAATCGAGAAACTCACGGTATATGACGGTGACCGGATCGGGCTGATCGGTGAAAACGGCGCCGGTAAAAGCACGCTTCTGCAGATTCTCTCCGGAGAAATCGAACCGGATTCCGGCACAATGCACCGTTTCTGTCAAAGCACGTATATCCGTCAGTACGGTTCGGAAAATGAAGATGCCGATGCTTCCCACCGTGCCGTCTTCTCGGCTCCCTCAAATCACTCATATCTTTCGGGCGGCGAAAACACGCGCCGCAGGATTGCCAGGGCTTTCAGCGATAACGCGCCGCTACTTCTGGCGGACGAGCCTACAAATGATCTGGACAGTGAAGGAATCGCCATCCTGAAAAAGCACCTTCTGAACAGAAAAGGCGCCTTGATTCTTGTCAGTCACGACCGTTCGCTTCTCAACCTGTGTTGCGGCAAAATATGGCATCTCGATCAGGGAACGGTCACCGAATATCCGGGCAACTATGAGTCATTCCGCGCGGAGAACGAGCGCAGACGCGCGTTCGCGATGTTTGAATACGAGCAGTACAGAAAAGAAAAGAAACGTCTTGAACAGTCCGCTCAAAGGATGCTGGAAAAAACGCAGCAGGTCCGGAAAGCGCCGTCCCGTATGGGCAACAGTGAAGCGCGTCTGCACACCCGTGAAGCTACGGACGCGATCCTCCAGCTCAGCCATAAGAAGCATACGCTTGAGAAGCGCGCCGCGCATCTTGAAAAGAAGGAAAGGCCGAAGGATCTGCCGGATATCCGGATGGGTACGTTATCCGGTGATGCGATTGTTTCCTCAACGGCAATCGCCGTGGATAATCTGACGCTGACTGCAGGAAAAACGCCTCTTCTGCGTGCCGCTTCCTTCGTGTTGCCCGTCGGCACGCGAACGGCGCTGACCGGACCGAACGGCTGCGGTAAAAGCACCCTGATCCGGATTCTTACCGCGCCGGAGCAAGTGCCGGATGAAATCAGGTTTCAGGGCAATGTCCGGATCAGTCCCGGTGTACGCATCGGCCTTTTTGATCAGAATCATGAGAGCACGCTGGATTTCAATGCTTCGGCACTCGACAACGCGCTCCGCGACAGCATCCGTCCCGAAAGCGATGTCAGAACGTTTTTCGCGTGTATGGGAATGAGAGGCGATCAGGTTTTTAAGCCTGTTTCTGTCCTTTCCGGCGGTGAACGCGCGAAAACCGCACTTGTCCGCCTTCTGGTTTCGGATATCAACCTGCTGATCCTTGACGAACCGACAAACCATCTTGATATTTTCACGCTTGAAGCATTGGAATCCCTGCTGCGCGATTATGAAGACACACTTCTGCTCATCAGCCATGACAGGGTCTTTACCGAAAGCATCACGGACCGCACGCTGCGTATCGAAAACAAACAGCTTGTCAGTTTTGAGGGAACCGTGGCGGAAATGGAAAAAGCCGCCCTGCGGGATATGCCCGCGGAGCAGCTGAATATGGAGATCACAACACTGGAGATGCGTATCGCCGCGCTTGTCAGCCGTCTTTCAGCACCGAGAAAAGGCGATCGTCCGGATCTGATCAACAGCGAAATTGAAAATCTGCAGCAGCAGCTGCGTGACCTGAAGCAGCGCGTTCGTTAACCGATACGGCAAATCCCGGCACAATAAAGCCGGGATTTGTTTTTTTTACAGCCTGTCAAATTTGTCCGCGCTGCGTGTATTCATCACGCGCAGCAGAACAAAGCAGATCAGGGCAAGAAGCACAGTTGTCAGCATCAGCGACAGCGTCTGGTCCATCACACGTCCGCCGAGCCAGCACAGTCCCGGAAGGACTATTGAAGCAACCCAGCAGATCAGCATCACAATCAGCACATTTGCGCTCTGCTTGATGGGATACGCCTCATTGGTCCAGTTGAAGCTCGGGCGGTTGACACCGATGATCAGGCCTAAAATACCGGTGAACGCGTTGAAGAGGAACGCGAAGGTAACCATAAGAACGGTTTCAGTCACAGAGCATCCGAGCGCAATACCGAAAAACAGTGTCGCGACACATACCGGTAGCATTCCGATTGATACATGAACCATCAACTTGGACTGAAGTATCTGTTTCCCGCTTACCGGCAGCGTGCGCAGTGTCCACAGTTTGCTTCCCTCCAGGGATACGGACGGCGTGGATATCATGTTCAGTGAAGCGATGAAACACACCGCAAGCAGCGCGACAGGGCACACAATCCCCTGCAGTTCCGGTATATTGTCCGGAATCAGGCTCAGCACGGTACGCAGGCTGTCGGCCTTAATCAGCACGATAACACCTACCGCGAGAAGCATAACAAGGCCCAGACCGCAGTTCATCATATACGTGGCGCTGGATGTGAACATCTTCAATTCACGCATATACAGCGCGGTTTTCGTATCGCGGCGCGCGGTCTTTTCTTCCTTGTACACTTTCTTTGTCCCGGCAGGTTCCGAACGCAGCGTGATATGATAGAAGCTCTTGCTCATTATAATAAAGCATACCGCGCACAACGCGGCGGTCACGCCGGTAAAGATCAGCAGGGACACCGCGTTCCCGCAGGCGCCTTCGCCGAGGCACACGAACAAACGTGCCCAGGTGTTCAGCGAGCTGTCAATGGACGCGCTGTTCGTAAGCAGGTTCTCAAAGAAATCGCCCATCCGGAAGCACACCACATAATAAAGGCCGAGGCAAACCAGAGAAATCAGAACAATGACGAAGCTCTTGTTCTTCAGTTTGGACGCGACCAGCGCCACAACCCAGCCGAGGAAACATGTCAGCACACTGACAAAGAGCGAGATCACAATCCAAAGGAAAACATCCGCCGCGATCACCGCGACACTGACAGGAGCCGCCAGTATGCAGTAAACCACAACCGCGGGCAGCCAGATCATGCCGCTGTACAGAAACGCGAGTCCGACCACGCCGATCAGCCTTGAAGCCAGAATCTGCCGCGGATAAATCGGCATTGACAGCAAAAGATCGTTATCCTTGGCGCGGTAAAGTCCGGCATAAGTATTGAAAACGCTGCCGAAAGTACCGAAGATAATCGCGAGAATGCCCAGCAGTGAGAAGTACAGACGGTTCAGGCCGGCTTCAATCACCTGACCCATACCGAACGCGGTTAACGCGAACACGGCACACAGGAACACGCACAGAACCGCGAAGCCGAAGAACCGCGCCGCGGTCTGTTTTTTGGTAAAGGGTTTACCCGTCTTGCGGTTATAGAAATAATTTCCGAACAGTTCCGAAAACTGTTTACGGATCAGTGCTTTCAGCATGTGGCGGCCTCCCCGTCTGTCAGTTCAAGGAAAATATCCTCCAGGCTCTCATCGCCCTTGACTTCTTCCATGGTGCCGTTGCGGATCAGCTTACCGCCGCGGATAATCGCCACCTTGTCGCAAAGTTTCTCCGCGACTTCGAGAACGTGCGTGGAAAAGAAGATACTGCACCCTTCTTTGCACTTTTCACGCATGATTTCCTTCAGCAGGAAGGAGGCTTTGGGATCAAGCCCGACAAAAGGCTCATCCATGATAATCAGCTTCGGATCATGGATCAGGGCGGCGATAACGGCAAGCTTCTGCTTCATACCGTGTGAATAAGCGGAAATCGTTTCATTGAGTGAATCCGTCAGTTCGAACATACCGGCATAGCGGCGAATGCGTTCCTGCCGGTCATCCGCCGAAACACCGAAAATGTCCGCGATGAAGTTAAGATACTTGATACCCGTCATAAAAGCATACAGGTCCGGATTGTCGGGGATATACGCGATAACCTTCTTGCACGCGATCGGATCCTTTTTCAGGTCAACCCCGTTAATGGTGATTTCGCCTTCTTCAAAAGGCAGCAGACCGGTCACACTCTTGATGGTGGTTGTTTTGCCCGCGCCGTTGTGGCCGATAAAGCCGTAAATCTCACCGGGCAGGATATGCAGCGAAAGGTCATCGACAGCCTTTTTGTCACTGCCTTCATAAGTTTTGGACAGATGTTCGATCTTCAGCATAGATTTCTTGCTCCCCTTCGATAATAATACATAAAGTATAAATCTTCTTCACCGGAACACATCCGTTCCGATGCGATGATATCATATCACAACAGCGCATGAAGATAAACCGTTTTCGTTCATAATGTCACTATTCGGGACTCAATTGTCACTCCGTCCGGATCCGGAAACATTGCTTTACGGCGTGTTCCGGCGGCAAAATCAGCCTTGACGTTTGTACGTACAATTTGTAAAATAAACCGGTAAAGATCGGAGGAATGTTACTTGAGAAAAAGAAGACTAACCCTATTTGCGGCAGTTATCAGCCTGATCATGGGCATATCTGCAATAAACATTACGGAGGCGGAAGCAATGACGGAATCCTACAAAAAGTCAGGAGAAAACAATCCACTGTACACACAGCGTTTCGGGGCGGACCCCGGCGCTATGGAATATAACGGCAGAATATATGTTTATATGACGGATGACATCATTGAATTTGATGCAAACGGCAAAGTCCGTGAAAACAGCTACAGCAAAATCCGCTGCATCAACTGTATTTCGTCCGATGACATGGTCAACTGGACCGATCACGGCCGGATCAATGTAGCCGGTCCGAACGGCGCGGCAAAATGGGCCACTAATTCCTGGGCTCCCTGCGCCGCGCATAAAGTGATTGACGGTAAAGAAAAATTCTTCCTTTATTTCTGCAACGGCGGAAACGGCATCGGCGTGCTGACGGCCGACAGTCCCACCGGTCCCTGGCAGGACGAACTCGGTCACGGGCTGATTACCCGTGCCACACCGAACTGCGCGAATGTCACCTGGCTTTTTGATCCGGCTGTTATGGTTGACGATGACGGCACCGGTTATCTCGCCTTCGGCGGCGGAATTCCGGACGGAAAAGTTGATTTCCCCGGCACAAGCCGTGTTGTGCGTCTCGGTCAGGATATGATCTCGCTTGACTGCGAGCCTGTATCCATGACGGTCCCCTATCTGTTTGAAGATTCCGGGCTGAACAAGATCAACGGTCAGTATGTCTATACCTATTGCTCCAATTTCCAGGCAAACGGCAACAAGTTCGGCATTACCAACGGTGCCATCGAATACATGGTTGCCGATGATCCGCTCGGTCCGTATCACTTTGTCGGTGAGCTTTTCCCGAATGAAGGGAATTTCTTCGGGCTCTGGGGCAACAACCATCATTCGATCGCGAACATCGGCAACAGCTGGTTCCTGTTCTACCATAACCGTCCGGTGGAAAAAGCCATGGGCATCACAGGCAACTATCGCAGTCCGCAGGTTGACCGGATCATCATAAACAATGACGGCAAACTGCAGAAAGTCCGCGGCACCATGACCGGTATTCCGCAGTTGAAAGAGCTGGATCCGTTTACCGCGGCGGTTTCGGCCTGCACCATGTCCAACCAGGCCGGCATCGATACGAACGGTCAATTCGTAACGGATATTGATACGGGAGACTGGATCAAAGTTTCCGGTGTTGATTTCGGAGACGGTGCCTCAATACTGCGTATCAAGGCGAAAGCGGATGAACGTCTTTCCATCCGTGTCTGTGCCGACGATCCTCAGAGCGAACCGCTGACCACTGCGGTCTTTACCCCGGCAACAAAGGAAGCGCGCAGACGCGTTACCGTTTCCGGAAAGCATGATCTCTATTTCATTTTTGAAGGCTCCGGCACCTTTGAATCATGGCAGGCATTCAACAGCGCGGATGATATTGATGAAGCCATACGTCAGGAAAACGGCGGATACACGGATTCCGTGCCGGCGGCTTATCTGGCCCCCTGTACCGTTCAGGGAACAATCGAGAAAATCACCTATACCGCGCGTGACTGGTTCGGCGGCGGGGATACGTATGAGAAAAACGCGTTTGTCTACCTTCCCCACGGTTATGATCCGAACGGCAGTTACGACGTGCTTATTCTTTGCCACGGCATCGGCGGCAGCGAATATGAATGGGGCATGACAGACATTGCGTCATCGAAAGTCGCCTGTATGATGGACCACCTCATTGAAAACGGAGAAGTGCCTCCGATGATTGTAGTCACGCCGAACGGGCGCGCCGGTCATTCCGATGACTTCAACACTTTCTACCGTTTCGGGCAGGAGCTGCGCGAAGATCTTCTTCCCTGGCTTGATGAACACTACGCAACATACGGCAATGACCGTGATCATCGCTTTATGGCCGGTCTTTCAATGGGCGGTATGCAAACAATCAACATCGGCATCGGCGAATGTCTGGATCTGTTCAGCGCGTTCGGTGCATTCTCCGCCTGCCCCACCACAAACCCGTCATCCATCACGGCGTCCGCCCTCAACAAATCGGCGGATTTGCCGGTACACCTGTTTTACAACATCTGCGGAACCGAAGATAACGTCGCGCTCGCAAGCGCTACCGCCGCTGTAAAGGACATCACCGCATCCACCGGCGCGCTGAATGACAATAACTTCGTCTGGCAAACCGTACCCGGCGGTCATGACTTCGGTGTCTGGTATCTCGGATTCTTCAATTTTGTCAGAATGCTGGCGGATAAGTAATCGTACCGCGATCAGCCTGACCCTGTTCGTCTCCGCTTCCGGATCACGGGAGCGGAGTTTTTTCGGTTTCGTTACCTGCTCATTTCCGTTGTTGACGCGTTTTTTCTTATTGAAGATCTTTACATAAGTGCTATAATTATAATGTATTTTTTCAACACACGCAAAAGAGGCGAATGATTTGATAGCAACAAAAGATCTTTCTGTTTCATTCAGTGAAGGAGAAGGTATATCATACCGTGATCTTGTTTTTGAAGAAGGCCGCAGCTACGTTCTGCTCGGTGCTTCCGGCTGCGGAAAAAGCACCCTGCTGAACATGCTGGCCGGCATAATATCTCCCTCAACCGGAACAATCCACATTGGTGCCCGTGAAATGACATCCGTCGCGCAGCGCGAAAAGGATGCCTTCCGCATCGCTCATATCGGCTATATCTTTCAGGATTTCAAGCTGATTGAAGATATGACGGTTGAGGATAACATCTCCATTCTGCGTCTGGAAAAAGTCGATATCAGCCATATGGATGAATTGCTTGACGAATTGGGCATTCTGAAGCTGAAGAAGCGTAAAGTCGCGCGTCTTTCGGGCGGTGAAAAGCAGCGTGTAGCCATTGCCCGCGCGCTTGTCAAGCAGCCTGATATCATTCTCGCGGATGAGCCGACAGGTAATCTGAACTATACGATCGGCCGTAAAATCATGGAGGAACTGACAAAAGCCTCGAAAGGCCGCACGCTTATATGCGTTACACACGATGACCGGCTCGCGGAGCTTTTTGATGAAGTGCTGGATATGAATGAAATCACCGGCGGCATGAAGAACGGAGGTGCCGCGAATGCTTAAGTTTGCGCTCAAAAATATGCTTGTCCGCCGTTCGCGGCTGCTGCTCGTGGTGCTTTCCATCGTAATCAGCGCTTCCGTTGCCCTGCTCAGCTACAATATCAGCTGTCAGGTGAATGACGGCATTGTTTCCACCGCTGCGTACTATGATATGATTATCGGCCCGTCCGGAAGTTCAACACAGCTCGCGATGAACACAATGTTCTTTACGGATGAACCGCTGGGTACAATTCCTTACAGCTATGTTGAGGAACTGCAGAAAAGCGGCCTTGTGAATTCGGTTGTCCCCTTCACGATGGGCGACAGCTATAATTCATCCCGTATTGTCGGCACCACGCCCGCGTTTTTGAATGATAAGGCGCTCAGCGGCGGCGAAATGTTCTCCGATACATATGACGCCGTTATCGGTTCCGCCGTTGCCGATAAATATCATCTGAAAACCGGTGATCAGATTATCACATCCCACGGGCTCGGCACATCCGGTACCGAACACGCGGCTTCCCCGCTGACCGTCACAGGCATCCTGAAGCAGACGGATACCGCGTATGACAACACCGTCTTCACTTCCTACAAAACCGTCTGGGCAATTCACGGCAGCGAGGAGCATGATCACGGCGACGAAGATCATGAAGAGGAAGGCGTAGAAGCGTCAGAAGGTCAGGTCTGCGCTATCCTTGTACGCAGTAAAGGCTTCAACGAATACTATAAGCTTTCCGCGTATTACGGGCAGGACAGCAAGCTGCTTGTTATCAATCCGGCCACGGTTCTGCGCGAAGTGCTGGAGCAGGTTGATCTTTCATCCAGAATTGTGTATATCCTTTGCGTCATAATTCTGCTGATGAATATTCTGGTAATATCGGTCATCACGCTGCTCAATCTGTTTGACAGTAAAAAAGAAATCAGCCTCATGCGACTGATCGGTATCAGCATGAAACGTGTCGCCGGAGTCTATCTGATCCAGAACAGCATCATCGGCTTTATTTCGGTGTTGCTGAGTCTCCTGCTCAGCCACGCGTGTCTGAAGCTGATGGGCAGTTTCGTTGCCGGTATGGGTATTGTGCTGAGCAGCTGGACCTTCTATCCGCTGGAGTTTGCCATCGCCGCTCTTGTATTTGTCATCAGTGTGTTACCGACCATGCTCTGCATTCTGAATATGAGCAGAAAGGACAGCCTGTGAAAAAGATTCTTTCAGTGATCATGATTGTTTGTATGATCGCGTTATTGTGTTCCTGTTCTTCCACGGATAAAGGCAGTACAGCCTCCGCCGGTCCCGCGTCCATCGGCTTCAAGGACGCGGTCAGCCTTGAATCGCTGCTGAAGCTTGACGGCAAGCAGGTTACAATCGTCGGATACATGGCCACCCTGAGCCCTGTCAGCGGTAAGTATATTTATCTGATGAATATGCCGTATCAGAGCTGCCCTTTCTGCGTGCCGAACACGTCACAGCTTGCGAACACAATGGCTGTCTACGCGAAAAGCGGAGATAAGTTCACCTACACCGATCAGGCTGTCCGTATTACCGGCACGCTCAAATTCGGCGAAAACACGGATGATTTCGGTTATCAATACAACTACCGGATTATTGACGCGGCAGCGGAGGAAATCGACCTGAGCACGCTCGGCAACGAATACAAACTCTGGCAGAGCATCGCGTCAGACGGTATTGTCGGCGATCTGAGCGCCATGTTTGACTATCTGCATTTTGTATGCCAGTGGAGTCAGTATCAGTCAAGCTATATTGATGAGAACGGTAACGAAGTAACCTACCGGCTGTATTCCGGTGATGCCAGGCAGATTCTTGAATCCGACGGGCTTTACGGATATGCCGATAAATGTAACGACACTTACTTCCCTTCCCTTGTAACACGCATCCGCACAATCAGCCCGGATGGCCTTGAAGACCTGGTCACGATTGTCCAGGATGCAGAAAAGGTTGCCAACGAGGCGATTTCGGATCTGTATAATGAAAAATGTCACTGGGATCAGGAAGCGGATGTATACATTCAGGATCGTGAAACCGAGCTTTATGATATGTGGAATGAGGTTTATCTCCGCTTCAGCACCTGGCTCGCGAAATGGGAAGTCTGACCGGCACCGTATCAAAAAAAGTCTTTCATGACCTGAGTTAACTTCAGTCATAAAAAGGATCGTAAGCGTCAAAACTGACGCGTATTGAAACCCAAGCCGAAAGCCAGCAAAATATA